>JANLYK010000292.1:0-36260 GCA_031365595.1 Chloroflexota bacterium
ACACCGACCACGAGCGGTTCGTCCGTCCGGCCGGGCGCGTCCGGCGACGAGGTCGTCGTGCTGACGGGCGCCGGCGACATCGCCGACTGCTCCGTGGCCGGCGCCAGCCAGACGTCGGACCTGCTCCTCGCCCAGGTCGGAGTGTTCTTCACCGCCGGGGACAACGCCTACGGCAACGGCAGTGCCAAGGACTACACGGCCTGCTACGCGCCGACGTGGGGCCGCGTCCTCGACCGGACGACCCTGCCCGCGCCGGGCAACCACGACTGGAACACGGACAACGCCGCCGGCTACCGAGCGTACTTCGGCCCGATCGCGGGCGCGGGCGCGGGCGCTGCGACCTGGTACTCGAAGGACCTTGGTGCGTGGCACGTCGTCGTGCTCGATTCGAATTGCGCCAAGGTCGGCGGCTGCGATGCCGCGTCCCCCGAGGGCCGCTGGCTCGCGGCCGACCTTGCCGCCAGCGACGCCCGCTGCACGCTGGCGATCTGGCACCACCCGCGGTTCAGCTCGGGTGAGCACGGCAACGACGTGGCGGTTGCGCCGTTCTGGGAGATCCTGCACGCGGCGGGCGCCGACCTGATCGTAAATGGCCACGACCACGACTACGAGCGGTTCGCGCCGCAGACGCCCGAAGGTGTGGTGCTCCGGCCCGGTGGGATCCGCGAGATCGTCGTCGGGACCGGTGGCGGCGAGCTGCGCGGGTTTCCCGGCGTCGCGGCCAACAGCGAATTCCGCCAGGCGGGCACGTACGGCGTTCTGCGCCTGACCCTCCACCCCGTCAACTACGACTGGGAGTTCCTGCCGGTCAGCGGCTCGGTCGCGGACGGCGGAAGCACGCCGTGCCACTGACCAGCGCGGGCGGTCGCTGACCCGATAGGCTGAGCGGCGGTCGCCGTGGCGGCCGGCATCGGGCGGGCAGGGGGCGAACTGAGGGACCGGATCGAATGGCGGACCATGCCCGGGCGGTGATCATCGGCGGCGGCGTCGGCGGGACGTCGATCGCCTACCACCTCGCCGAACGCGGCTGGACCGACATCGTTCTCGTCGATCGGGCCGAGCTGACCTCGGGCTCCACCTTCCACTCGGCGGGTCTCGTCGGCCAGCTCCGGGGCTCGGTGACCCTGACGACGATGATGATGTACGGCGCCGGGCTGTACCGCCGTCTGGCGGCCGAGACAGGGGTCGACCCGTCGTGGCATGAGGTCGGGTCGCTCCGGCTGGCGTCGTCGAAGGCCCGCTTCGAGGAGCTCCAGCGCCAGGCGAGCTGGGCGAAGACGTTCGGGCTGCCGCTCGAGCTGATCAGCGCCTCGGAGGCGCGGGATCGCTTCCCGTTGATGGCGACCGACGGCGTGCTCGGGGCGGTCTGGCTGGCGACCGACGGCTGGCTCGATCCGTCCGGGCTGGCGATGGCCCTCGCCGCGGGCGCTCGCCAGCAAGGGGCGTCGATCCGGACCCATACCCGGGTCGTCGGGATCGGCGTGGAGCGCGGACGGGTCAGCGGTGTGGACGTCGAGCTCCGCGACGGCTCGCGCGAGACGATCGCAGCCGACGTCGTGGTCAATGCCGGCGGGATGTTCGCCCCGGAGATCGGGCGGCTCGCCGGCGTCACCGTCCCGATCATCCCGATGGCCCACCAGTACCTGTTCACCGAGGCGCTCGATGGCGTCCATCCCGGCCTGCCCCAGCTTCGCGACCCCGACAACCTCGTCTACTTCCGCGAAGAGGTCGGGGGCCTGTGCATGGGTGGCTACGAGCGCAACCCGGCGCCCTGGTCGCTCGACGGCATCCCGCCCGACTTCAACGGCAAGCTCCTCGCGCCCGACCTGCCCCGGTTCGAGGAGATCATGGCCGGCGCCATCGCCCGCGTCCCGGCCATGGCCGACGCCCGGGTGAGCCGGATCATCAATGGACCCGAGGGCTTCACCCCGGACAACGAGTTCATCCTCGGTGAATCGGAGGTCCGTGGGTTCTTCGTGGCCGCGGGATTCTCGGCCCATGGGATCGCCGGCGCCGGCGGGATCGGGCGCCAGGTGGCGAGCTGGATCGTCGACGGCCAGCCCGAGCTCGACCTGTGGAAGATGGACATCCACCGGTTCGGGCCGGCGTATCGGTCGCGCGGCCACACGCTCGCCCGCTCTCTCGAGAACTACGCGACGTACTACGACATCCACTACCCCAACGAGGAGCGCGTGGCGGGCCGGCCGCTCCGGACCGCGCCGACGTACGAGCAGCTCCGGGCCCTCGGCGTGTCATTCGGCGAGAAGTCGGGCTGGGAGCGCCCGAACTGGTTCGAATCAAATGCGCCGGCCGGCGACGAAACGCTCCGGCCGCGCGGCTGGGCCGGGCAGCACTGGTCGCCGGCGATCGGAGTCGAGGCGCTGGCCACCCGCGAGGCGGCAGCCTTGTTCGACGAGAGTTCGTTTGCCAAGCTCGAGGTGGCCGGCTCGGGCGCGCTCGGATTCCTCGAGCGGATGTGCGCCAACCGGATCGACCGGCCGGTCGGCACGATCGTCTACACCCAGCTGCTCGACCGGCGCGGCGGGATCCAGGCCGACCTGACCGTGACCCGAACCAGGGAGACGGCGTTCCAGCTCGTGACCGGGACCGCGTTCGGCAACCACGATGCGGCGTGGCTCCGGAGCCACCTCCCGGACGACGGGTCCGTCGCGATCCGCGACGTGACGTCCGCCCGGGTCTGCTTCGGCCTGTGGGGCCCGCGCGCCCGCGACATCCTGTCGAGCGTGACCCACGACGACATCTCGGACGCCGCCTTCCCGTTCCTGACCGCCCGCGAAATCAGCGTCGGGTCCGTGCCCGTGCTCGCGCTCCGCGTCACGTACGTCGGCGAGCTCGGCTGGGAGCTCTACGCCCCGACCGAGTACGGGCGGGCGCTCTGGACCACGCTCTTCGAGGCGGGCCGGCCGCATGGCCTCGTCGCCGCCGGGTACCGGGCGATCGATTCCCTCCGGCTCGAGAAGGGCTACCGGGCGTGGTCGAGCGACATCACGCCCGACGAGACGCCATACGAGGCCGGGCTCGGGTTTGCCGTCGCGCTCGACAAGGAGGTCGAGTTCCTGGGCCGAGACGCGCTGGTCGCCGCCAAGGCAGCCGGACCGCGCAAGCGGCTGCGCTGTCTCGTTCTCGACGACCCGCGCTCGGTCTGCCTCGGCAACGAGCCGGTCCGCGTGGGTGGCGCGATCGTCGGACGGGTGACCAGCGGCGGCTACGGGTACGCGGTCGAGCGCTCGATCGCCTACGCCTACCTGCCGCCCGACGCGCCGATCGGGACGCGCGGTGAGATCGACGTCTTTGGCGACTGGGTCGGCTTCGAGGTGATGCGCGAGCCGCTCTGGGACCCGGCCAACGAACGGATCCGATCCTGATGGAAGACCTTCGGGCAAACGGACCCGCCTGGTCCGCCGAACGGCGCCGCGGCGAACCGGCGGAACTTGCCGAGTGGCTGGCCTTCGCCCTCGCGCTCTGCGACGAAACGGATCCAATCGCGCTGCGAGCGTTCCGAAGCGAGCTCACCATCGACCGCAAGTCGGACGGATCGTTCGTCACCGCCGCGGACCGAGAGGTGGAACGCGTGATTCGCGAACGGATCACGGCTCGCTATCCGTCCCACGGGCTGATCGGCGAGGAGTACGGCGAGGCTACCGCCGGCTCCGGCGGTGAGCGCTGGTACATCGACCCGATCGATGGGACCCACAACTTCATGCGCGGCGTGCCGATGTTCGCGACGCTCCTCGCAGTCGAGCGCGACGGCGAGGTCCAGGCCGGGTTGATGAGCGCACCCGCCCTCGGCCAGCGTTGGTATGCGACCCGGGGCGGGGGAGCGTGGGTCATCGGCGGGCCGGCCAACCCGCACGGACCGCGCCGCCTCAGGGTTTCGACCGTCGACTCACTCGACCGGGCCCAGGTCTTCTTCCGGTCGATCCGCGACATGAAAGCGTCGCGAGTCGCGGCGGGCTTCGACGAGCTCATCCACGAGACGTGGCGCGAACGCGGCTTCGGAGACTTCTGGGGATACACCCTGATCGCCGATGGAGTGGGTGAAGCGCTGATGGAGCAGGATCTGCACCCCTGGGATCTGGCGGCGCCGTGGATCATCGTCGAAGAGGCGGGCGGGCGTATCACCGACTTCGACGGCCGGCGGAGCCTGGAGCGAGGCGAGGGTTTCGCCACGAACGGCGTCCTGCACGAGGCCGTCCTCGCCAGGCTCACGAGGCGCTCGGCGGGCTGATCACGCGTGTTGACATGACGACTGACGTCTGACATCTTACGACTTGTGCCTGCCACCACGAGTCATCCGCGGGTCCGAAAGCCGCGCTTCAGCGAAGTCCGCGGCGAAGTCCTCACCGACCTTGCCGAGAGCTACCACCTAGGCGATCGGCTCCCGTCCGAGCCCGACCTGGCCAGCGCGTACGGCGTGAGCCGGCCGACCATCCGCGAGGTTCTCCGGAGCCTCGAGGGCGACGGCCTCGTGCGCCGGGTCCACGGCGTCGGGACGTTCGTGACCCAGGTCCGGCCGGCGGTGTCGAGCCGTTTCGACCTGGACCTCGGGGTCACCGAGGCCGTGGCGGCGGCCAACCAGCGCCTCGGGATCCAACTCCTGCGAGCGGCAATCGAGCCGGCCCCACCGACAATCGCCGAGCGCCTCGAGCTGGCGTCCGACGCGAGCGTCCTGTGGGTCGAGCGGGTGATCCGGGTCAACGATGTTCCCGCCGCCCATGCGATTGACGCGATCCCGCAGCCCGTCGTCGGGAGCGCGACCTTTGACGGTGGATCCGTCTATCGGTTCCTCGAGGAGTCGTGCGGGATCGAACTCGTCGGCGGCCTCGCCGAGGTCAGCGCGGTGCCCGCCAGCCGCTCGTTGGCTCGTCTCCTTGCGGTCGACGAGGGCGCCGCCCTCCTCCGAATCGACCAGCTGGAACGCTCGACCGCCGATCGGCCGGTCCTCTACTCGACCGAGCACTACGTCCCCTCGGTCCTCAACGTCAGCGTCCGTCGCGTCCGTCACGCGACGGGGTCGCCCGGCGACGATCGTTGACTTCTACCCGTCCAACCGCCTGATCCGCCCACCCCCCGTTATGGAGGCTCGATGAGGAAAGCGTGATCTGTGCCCCAGGGGCAAGGCGCGCCGGCCGAGGCCGGCTGCGCGTCACCAGCGTCGGAGGTAGGAGGGTCCCCGTGTCCCTGACCCGCGCATCCCAGGCCGAGCAGCATGACGATGACCGCGAGCTGCGGTCGTTTGGCTACGAGCCCCAACTGAACCGGTCCATGGGCTTGTTCAGCTCGTTGTCGATCTCCATCTCGTGCATGTGCATCACCGCCGGGATCTTCACCGTCTTTGCGTACTCGTTGGGCACCGTCGGCCCGGCGTTCATCTGGACGTGGCCCATCGTGGCCATCGGCCAGATCATCGTCGCCCTGGTCCTCGCGGATCTCGCCGGGCGCATTCCGTTGAGCGGCTACGCGTTTCAATGGACGAGCCGGCTCATGAACTCCCATTACGGCTGGTTCACCGGCTGGGCCGGTCTCATGGCGTTCACGCCCGGCTTCACCGGGTTGAACCTCGGGCTGTCTCCGATTCTCCTGTCAAGACTCGGGATCGAGATCAGCGTGACGACCATTGCCGCCACCACGATCCTCCTGACGGTCAGCCAGCTCCTCATCAACCTGGCCGGCGTCAAGATCGCGTCCCGGATCAACAACGTCGCCGCGTACACCGCCGAGCTCGGCCTGTCCATCGTCCTGACCCTCATCCTGCTGGTCGTCGGGCTCATCACGAACCCGGTCCAGAGCGTCGGGTTCCTGACGACCTCGACCGCGGGCGACGGCGGCTTCCTCGTTGCGTTCCTCCTGGCAGGCCTGCTCGGAATGTGGGTTTTGACCGGGTTCGAGGGGGCGGCCGACCTGGCCGAGGAGACGCAGGGCGCCCGCCGCAACGTGCCGAAGGCGGTCGTCACCTCGGTCGTCATCTCGGCCGTGATCGGCTTCTTCATGATCGTCGCGCTGACGATCAACATTCGCGACCTGGGCGCGGTCACGTCCGCTCCGGTTCCGATCATCGCTGTCCTCGA
This sequence comes from Chloroflexota bacterium, assembly GCA_031365595.1. Taxonomy (GTDB): domain Bacteria; phylum Chloroflexota; class Limnocylindria; order Limnocylindrales; family CSP1-4; genus CF-46. Next base: position 6,090 of record JANLYK010000292.1, read on the forward strand.
GGGAGCACTCGGAACGACCGGTGCGCTCATCTTCGAGCTCGTCGCGATGGTCGCCCTGTACGCCGGTGGTCTCGCCAACATGGCGGCCGCCTCGCGCCTGATCTTCTCCCTGTCCCGGGACCGGATGCTTCCGGCATCCGGATCGTTGGCAGCCGTCTCGCGGAGCACCGGCTCGCCGACCGGCGCACTCTTCGTCGCGGCCGGCTTCGCGATCACACTCGTCCTGATCGGGTCGACCGTGGCCACGGCGGCCCTCCCACTCATCGTCGGAATGGCGGCAGTCGGCTACTACGCCGTCTACGCCCTCACGATCCTCGCCGCGTTCCTGGCCGCCCGGCGCGGTCTGCTCGCGGCGAAGAGCTCGTTCGACCTCGGTCCGCGGGCGCAACTCATTCGGGCCGTCGCCCTCGTCTGGTCGATTCTCGTGATCGGCGTCCTGACGATCCCGGCGGCCAACCAGCAGACGGCCATGGCAGCCGCCGGCTTCTTCGTTCTGGCCGCGATCTGGTATGTCGCGGTGCTCCGCGGCCGGATCCAGCGCGGTGAGGCCGGCGTGCCGGGGACCGGACCAGTCGAGGCCAGCACGAGCGCTCTCCCCGAGAGCGCCTAGCCCAACCCCGGTGGGTGCGAGCCGGTGGCGCGTGGGGCTCCCACCGCATCTCGTCCTCTGGCGCGTGGATGTCCGCGCGCTTCAGCCCGCGACCAGCGCCCCAACCAGCGTCCTCCCGAGGAGATCGATGAACGCCACCCCGATCGAGCAATTCCTGCGGCCCGGCATCGCATCGGCGTCGCCGTACGACGCCCGCCATCACGACTTCGCGTGGCGCCACCGGGAGCTCGACCGGCTCATGTCGAACGAGTGTCCGCTGCCGCCCTCGCCCTCGGTGATCGCAGCGGCCACAGCCGCCCTCCAGATCGCGAACTTCTACCCGAACTCTGGCGAGGACCTGCGAGCCGCGATCGCGGCATTCAACGGGGTCGAGCCGGCGAACGTGATCCTCGGCAATGGCTCGACCGAGGTCCTCGACGTTGTCACGCGGGCCCTGGTCGGACCCGGCGATGAAGCCGTGATCTCGGTTCCGACCTACGCATTCTTCGAATCCCAGACGCGGCTGTACGGCGGCGAGCCGCTCCTCATCCCGATGACCGACGACTTCCGGTTCGACGTGCCGGCGATCCTCGCCGCGGTGAACGTCCGGACCAAGGCGATCTTCCTGTGCAGCCCGAACAATCCGACGGGTAACAGCTGGACGCCGGCCGAGCTCGAGACCGTTCTGGCCCTCGGCGTGCCGACGATCGTCGACCAGGCGTACCTCGAATGTGGCGGCGCCCAGTCCTTCGCGAGTCTCGTCGCCGGGCACCCGAACCTGATCGTGACCCGGACAATGTCGAAAGCGTTCGGCCTGGCCGCGCTCCGGCTGGGCTATGGCATCGCCACGCCGAGCCTCGTCGATGCCTTCCTCCGGCTGCGGATCCCGTTCAGCGTGAGCCTCGTCGCGTTGCGCGCCGGATTGGCCGCCATGGCGCACCCCGAGGAGCTCGAGGAGCGTCGGGATTTCATCAGCAGCGAGCGCCGCCGCGTCATGGACGCCCTGCTCGAGTTGCCCGGTCTGAAGCCGTTCCCGTCCGAGGGCAACTTCATTCTCATCGACGTCTCGGGCACGGGCCGGACCAGCGGCCAGCTGGTGGAGTTCGCGCAGCGCGAGAACATGCTCCTGCGGGCGATGACCGCTCATCGCCTGAAGGATGCGTTCGTCCGGGTGACCATCGGCACGATCGAGCAAAACGACCGCTTCATCGACGTGTTCGCACGCGCGATCGCGGGCGGGCCGCAGGTCGCAGCGCCGCCGACGACTGGCGGTGCGATGAACCGTCCGGACCTCGCGGAGGCGAGCGGTGGCCTGCCCGTCGCGGGGGCCGCGGGTGTTCCCACGGCAGTCGCGCTGCGCGGATGAGCGTCCTCGCCTGGGACATCGGCACGAGCGGTGTCAAGGCCGTCATCGCCGATCGGGAAGGGCGGGTCGTGGCCTCCGCCCAGCGGCCCTATGGCCTGACGACGAGCGACGACGGCCGCGTCGAGCAGGACCTCGACGCGATCGAGGACGCCTGCGTCGCGGCGACGCGCGAGCTGCTGTCGGGCGGGGGCGCGACCGCCAATGACATCGAGGGGATCGGGCTGACAGCCCAGATGTTCAACCTGGCTCCCGTCGACGCAGCGGGCCGTCAGACCGTGCCGATGCTCAGCTGGCTCGATCAGCGCGCCGTGGCCGAGGCGGATGCGCTGGGGGCCATGTTGACCCGCGCTGACCAGGCGGCGGCATTCGGCTCGGTCCTCACCGCGAAGGACGTCGTCCCGAGGATGATCTGGCTGCGCGACCGGGAGCCGGCGGCATGGGACGCCACGCGCTGGCTCCTGGACTGCAAGGAGGCGCTCGTCCTCCGGCTCACGGGCCGCGCTGTGATCGATCGGGCCGGAGCAATGGCATTCCGGCTGGCCGACCCGAGCACGGGCCGCTGGTCCGATGCGGCGTGCGCGCGCCTCGGGATCCCGATCGACCGCCTCCCCGAGGTCGCACCCGCGACGGCCATCGCCGGCGGCCTGCTCCCAGCTGCGGCGGAGCGGCTCCGCCTGCCGGCGGGGATCCCGGTCGTCGTCGGCACCGGCGACGTGCCGGCGAGCCAGCTCGGGGCCGGCGCGACGGACCCGGGCGACGCCCACGTCAGCCTCGGGACCGCGGTCTATTTCGGGATCACGACGGACCGGCCCGTGATCGACCCGGCCGGGCAGCTCGGCGTCCTCGGCCACGCGGACCCCGCCCTCTGGATCCTGTGGCTGGAGGTCGCCACCGGCGGCGGCGCGCTGTCGTGGCTCCTGCGTCTCCTCGGCGATGGCTCCGACCCCGGAGGGGAGGCGCTCGCGGAGGTCGACAGGGGGGTCGCCGCCTGCGTCGACGAGATGGACGGCCTGCTCTTCGCCCCGTGGCTGAGCGGCGAGCGCGTCCCCGTCTTCGACGACCGGATCCGGGGCGCCTTCGTCGGGCTCGGGCTCCGCCACGGCCGGGCGCATCTGCTCCGGGCGGTGATGGAAGGCGTGGCGTACCAGATGCGCTGGGCGCTCGAGTACGGCGCCGGCTACGGGGTCCCGATCGGGCTGATCAAGGGTGTGGGCGGCGGCTTCATCGGGGCCAGCTGGACCCAGATCATCGCGGATGTCCTCGGCCGGCCGATCGCGTCCATCGAGCGGCCCCAGGACGGGGCCGCGGTCGGGGCGGCGGCCTGCGCCCTCGTCGGGATCGGCGCGCAGCCCGATCTCCGGTTCGTCCGCGATCGGGTCCGAGTGGAACGGACCCATGAGCCCGATCCCGCACGACGTGCCGGGTACGACGCCGGCTACGCGCGGTTCCAGCGCCTGTACGAGGCACTCGCGCCGCTGTCCGCTGCGCCTGGCGTGGCCGCACCCGCGGCCCCATCGACGGATCACCTCCTCGTGGCCCCGGCATGACGACTTCCATCGTTGGGACCCCGTCCGGGTCCGCGGCGGCGCTGCCCGGCCCGCAACCGCGCGAGGACGTCACCGTCACGTACCTCGCGGCGCTGCCTCCTGAAGAGCCTGCGGCGCGGGCCGCCGCCGAGGCGTTCGCGCTCGGCCAGAGCCTCGGGACGTGGAAGCCCATACCCGGGATCACCGACGCGATGCGGGTTGCCCATGGGGCCCGACTCGTCGACCTGCGCCGAGCGGGCCCCGACGACAACGAAATCGGCGGTGGTCCGGCCGCCGGTCGCTGGGTGCTTCGCGTCGCGTTCCCGCTCGCGAACCTGGGCGACTCGCTCGCGATGCTGCTGACGACGGCGATCGGCAACGACCCGTCGACCTCGATCGCCATGCGCCTCGTCGACCTCGATGTGCCGTCGAGCTTCCTCGGCGCGTTCCCCGGACCGCGATTCGGCGTCGCGGGCTGGCGAGCCCTCACCGGCGTTCCGGATCGACCGCTCCTCCTGAACATGATCAAGCCATGCACGGGCTTCCCGCCGGAGGTCGGCGCCGGCTTCGCGGCGGACAGCGCCCGGGGCGAGGTCGACCTGATCAAGGACGATGAGCTGCTCGCGGATCCCGCGTTCAGCCGGGTCGCCGAGCGGACCCGGGCATACGTTGCGGCGATCGACGCGGTCGCCGCGGAGACGGGCCGTGCGACCCGCTACGTCGCCCACATTACGACCCGCCCGAGCCGGCTCCTCGACACGGCCCGCGCCGCGGTGGATGCGGGCGCGGCGGCCGTCATGATCACACCCCTGACGCTCGGCCTCGATGCCCTTGCCGAACTCGCGGAATCGGCGGGCGTGCCGATCCTCGCTCACGTCGCCGGTATCGAGACCGTCACGGGCGCGACCGAGGGCGGGATCGGCCACGGCGCGCTTGCCCTGCTGCTCCGTCTCGCCGGCGCAGATGCCGTCCTGACGAGCACTCCGCACGCTCCGCGTCCACTCCCGGACCCCGACTACCGGGCGACCCTCGATCGCCTGCGCATGCCCCTCGCGTCCGGCGACGTGCGGCCTGCGATGCCGATGGTCGGTGGCGGGATCACCGCCGAGCACGTGGCGCAGATCGTGGACGCGGCCGGCTGCGACGTGATCGTGGCCGCCGGCGGCTCCATCCAGGGCCATCCGGACGGACCGGCGGCCGGCGGCCTGGCGATGCGGGCCGCCATCGCGGCGGCGATTCCAACCCGTCCAACGCTCGAGCGGCCGGGCCGGGGAGGAGCGCCGTGACGGCCGGGCATGGAAGCCGACTCCTGATCGGGACGAGCTGGAAGATGAACCTCACGGCCTCCGAGGCAGTCGCCTGGCTGGCCGTGGCGCGGCCGCTCCTCGAGCCCCTGACGGCCGAGCGCGATCTCTTCGTGCTGCCGTCGTTCCCGGCGATCCACGTCGCACGAGCCGCGCTCGCGAGCTCCGCGATCGCGTGGGGCGGGCAGGACATCCACCCGGACGACGCCGGAGCCCACACCGGCGACGTGTCCGGCGCGATGCTCGTCGATCTCGGCTGTCGGTACGCGGAGGTCGGCCACTCCGAGCGGCGGCGTGACCACGGCGAGACCGACGCGATCATCGGGGCGAAGGTCCGGGCGGCCCTTCGCTGGAACCTGACGCCAGTCGTCTGCGTGGGCGAGCGGGACGCCGGGCCAGTCGAGCCGGCGTGGGCCATCGTCGAGGCCCAGCTGGAGGGCGCGTTCGGCGGTCTCGAGTCGGGCGAGCTGGAGCAGGTCGTCGTCGCATACGAGCCGGTCTGGGCGATCGGGGAGGGGGCAGCGGCCGCCGATCCGGAACATGTCGCCGCCCTCCACGTGGCGATCGACGGCTGGCTGGCGGCCCGCGGAGTGACGGCCCGGCGGGTGCTGTACGGCGGCAGCGTCGACGAGCGGAACGCTGCCCAGCTGCTGACCTGCGACGGGGTCGGCGGCCTCTTCGTCGGGCGGGCCGCGCTCGATCCCCGTCGGTTCGCGGCCATCGCCGCGACGCCCGTCAGCGTCCCGAGTCACGTCCCGTCGCCGTCCCGCCATGCGTCCCCGCCGCTCGAGAGGAGTGCCTGACATGTCCGATCAACCGATCCTGCTCGGCGCCGACGACGCCGGTCTCGACCTGCTCGCCATCATCGCCGCCGATCTCGCTGACCTTGGCCATGAGGTCGAGACGGTTCGGCCCGACGACATCGGCCCCGACGCAATCGACTACCCCGACGTCGCCGAGCGAGTCGCCGTAGCGATCCGGGACGGCCGCTCCGACCGCGGGATCCTCATCTGCGGGACGGGCATCGGGATGGCGATTGCCGCGAACAAGGTGCCGGGCGTGCGGGCGGCCCAGGCCCATGACGTCTACTCGGCCGAGCGCGCCCGGAAGAGCAACAATGCCCAGATCTCACGCTCGGGGCGCGGGTGATCGGGCCCGAGGCGGCAAAGACGGTCATCCACGCCTGGCTGGCGTCCGAGTTCGCCGGCGGCGCGTCCACGCGCAAGGTCGACAAGATCGACGAGCTCGAGCGTCGGCTCGCGACGGGCGGAAGCTAGCGCCGGCCGCCGCCGCGCCCGCGCCCGCCGGCGGTCACGACGGTCCGTCCGGCGCTTCGCCTGCGACCGTTCGCGGCGCCGGCGGTCGGGTCCAGAGGGGCTCGGTGGTGCCATCCGGCCAGATCTCCGGGCCGCAGATGAACGGCCTGTGACGCGGTGCCGGGACGCCTGATGCAAGCAACTCCGCGAGGGCGGCCTGGATGTCGGCGAAGCTGTCCCAAGCTCGATACGGCCAACCGCGATCGGCACACAGGTCTGCCAGGTGGTCCTTGGCGAAGACGGTATCGGCGTGCGCCGCGGCGTACAGGTCACTGAATCCATCGCCGATGAAGACAACGTGGCGGCCGGCGTCCTGGTGGAGCAGGATCCGCTGCCGCTTGCACGTGCCGCACACCCGGCAGGTCGGGTGGCCATGCGGGAACGCGATCTCGACCCGGCCCGGCGGGAACGCGGTGCGGGCGGTGAACACCGGCAGGTCCGCGAGGCCGAGCCTGGCCAGCGACGGCCCCACGAAGTAGCCGAATCCGTCGCTGACCACCTCGACCGCGATCGAGCGATCCCGGAGGAACCCGACGAACGGGACGAAGTGGGGATCGAACTCCTGGTCGTCGCCGATCGCCGCGATCTCCGCGGTGTCCCCATGGAGCAGGGCCGCCTGCCGAGCGAGCAGGCGCCGCGATCCGATGTCCCCGCGGAGGTAGGCCGCCTCGAGCGGCGCCCAGGCGTCGCGATCGGCGTGGCGCCACATCACTTCGTCGCTGACGTCGGAGCGGGCAATCGTCCCGTCATAGTCGACGAGGACGACGATCGAGGTGGGCTCCACGGAGCCGCCCGGTGCTACTGTCGCCGCGGCGCCCGGCTCGCGATGCGCCTCGAGTCGGGTGCTCACGATCGAACGTTCGCCGCCGCCGGGGGTGTCCGGCCGAGCCCCTCCAGCATGAGGGGAACGTCGTCCCCGATGATCCCGTCGACTCCGATCGCCATGCTGTGACCGATCGATTCGAAGCTGTCGATCGGCCACGACCAGACTGCGACACCCGCCTCGTGAAGAGCGTCGACGACCTCAGTCGTCAGGTCCTCCCAGCGGTGCTGGAGAACGGCGGCTCTGGTGGCGGTCGCCTGGGCAACGGCTGCCGCCGGATCCGGCGGGCTCGACATGGGCAGGCGCTCCGGCGCGAGCCAGACCCCGGGCGCGACGGCGCGGGCCGCGCCCAGGGCATCGTGATCGAACGACGAAATGACCATTTGGTCCAGGAGCCCCCGATCGCGGAGGAGCACGGCGACGGCCCTGGCCGTTGCGGGGGCGGCGGCCGGAGTTCCCTTGATCTCGATGCACAGCGGTATCCCGGCGTCCACGGCGAGCTCGAGGGTGGCCTCGAGCGACGGCACCCGCAGGCTCGCGAAGCGTGGGTCGAACCACGAGCCGGCGTCGAGCCGCTGGAGGTCGGCCCAGTCGATCTCGGCGATCGGTCCATGCCCGTCGGTCGTTCGGTCAAGGGTGAGGTCGTGGAACATCGCCAGTCGCCCATCGCGGGTGCGCTGGACGTCGCACTCGATTGCCTCGCATCCGAGAGCGATCGCGGCCCGGTAGGTTTCGAGGGTCTGCTCGGGCATCGTCGCTCGCTGGCCGCGATGGGCCATCGCCAGGGCCTTTTCCCTGCGCCAAGGGTTCGCCCCGGACCGGCTCATTTGGCCGCGAGGTCGATCGGTGTCGCCGAGGCCGGAATGAGCCGTGAGCCGCCCGGCTCGAACGCAACGGCGACGGTGTCGTCGATCCCGAAGCGCACGTCCGCCGTCGCCTCACCCGGAAGGTCCGCGAGCAGGATCTCGTCGCCGACCGCGATGGTCAGCCGCGTGACCGATCCCAGGAAGGTCCGTTCGACCACCCGGCCCTGCCACGACCCCCTGGGCAGGCCGTCGGCCGGCACGGCCGAGACCCGGATTCGCTCCGGGCGGACGACCAGGAGGCCGTCGCCGCCGGGCGGCAGGGGGCTCGCGGCCAGCACCGGGACGGGGTTGCCGCGCCACTCGACGACCTGGTCGTCACCGTCGCGTGCCGTGACCCGGAGCCGGTTCGACGTGCCGACGAAGCGGGCGACATACTCGTTGGCGGGAGCCGTGTAGATCTCCTCGGGCGTTCCGAGCTGCTCGACCCGGCCGTCGCGCATGACGGCCACCCGATCGGAGATCGAGAGGGCCTCTTCCTGGTCGTGGGTGATGTACAACGCGGCGATCCCGAGGCTGCGCTGGATCCGCCGGATCTCGAGCCGGAGCGTCAGGCGGACGGCCGCGTCGAGGGCGGACAGGGGCTCGTCCAGGAGGAGCACGCCGGGCTCGATCGCGAGGGCGCGGGCAAGCGCGACGCGCTGCTGCTGGCCACCCGACAGCTGGTGCGGATAGCGACCCGCCGCGTCGCCGATCTCGATCAGGTCGACGAGATCGGCGACCTTCTTCCTGATCTCGTCCGACGGCCGGCGGCGCACGACGAGGCCGTAGCCGATGTTGTCGGCCGCGGTCATGTTCGGGAAGAGGGCGTAGGACTGGAACACGACGCCCATGCCCCGCCGGTTGGCGGGTTCATGCGTCACGTCGCGGCCCTCGAGAAGGATCCTCCCGCGGTCCGCTTCCTGGAGCCCGGCCACCATCCGGAGGGTGGTCGTTTTGCCGCAGCCGCTCGGGCCGACGAGGGAGACGAGCTCGCCCCGGTCGATCTCGAGGTCAAGGCTGTCGACGGCGACCACGCGCCCGAACGTCTTGCGAAGCTGGTGCAGTTCGAGCTGGCTCACGACGCTCCCTCTGTCCTGACCGCTTGACATGGCGTGTAGCGTTCCTTCTAGGTCAGACGTTATACCTCATATGTCTTTGATGTCCAGAGGCAAACAGTCGCCAGAGGAACACTGTGTCCGTGACCGTCATCGGCCAGACGAAACTCGCCTCGCGGGTCCGCGAAGAGGTCCGCGAGCGGATCCGCGACGGGCGGTTCCCCGACGGCGTCCAGCTTCCGCCCGAGATCGAGCTTGCGCTGTCCCTCGGCGTGAGCCGGACGACCGTTCGTGACGCGCTCCTGCAGCTCGAGCAGGAGGGTCTCGTGATCCGGCGCCACGGCCACGGCACGTTCGTCCGGTCCAGCGCGCGCCTGCGCGGCAGTCTCAACGCGAATCTGAGTGCGACCGAGGTCATCCGCTCGCACGGGATGGAGCCCGGCACGAGCCACGCCCGGATCGACCGCCGGACACCTCCGCCGGCGGTCGCCCAGCAGCTCCGGCTCGGGGAGGCCGACGTCGTGATCCACCTCGAGCGGGTCAGGACGGCTGACGGCCGGCCCGTGATCTTCACGATCGACATGATGCCCGCCCGCCTTTTCGCGGATGCAGGGGTCGATCCCGCAGTCCTGCTCGACCCGGCTCTCTCGCTCTACCGCCTGTACGCAGAGCGACTCGGGCGGTCGATCACCGACGGCCAGGCGGCCATTCGCCTGACTCGTGCTGACGAACTCGCCGCCGCCCGACTGGCGATGCCCGTCGGCAGCCCGATCCTGCAGCTCGAGCAGGTCGACGCCACGGCCGAGGGCGAGCCCGTGCTGTTCTCGGTCGAATCGTACGTCGCCGACACGTTCGAATTCAGCGTCCATCGACGAGGCCCGGCGCTCGATGCCGTGCCCTCCCGGGCGAGCCCGACCGGTCGGGCGCCTGAGGCACGAGAACTCAACGTAGCCCGACGAGGGCCGCACCGACCCGAGGACCCGGCCGGCGGCCAAGCGCACCACGAGATCCGTTCGATCACCGCCAACCAATGATCCGTACGAAGAGAAATCCATCATCAGCGGCGGCGAAGCACCGCACCATCGACATCTGGAGGAGGACGAATGCAGCGACGACTCACGCGCCTCGGAGCGCTGGGGCTCACCCTGATCCTCGTGGGGGCATGCGGCAGCACCGCGTCGCCGGCCGCGAGCACGGGGACCGGTGGCTCGGCGGCGCCGAGCCAGGACGCGGCGGCGATCATCGCCGACCTCGAGGCCAAGACCAAGGCTGAAGGCGCGCTGAACAGCTACGGCATGCCGCCCGACTGGACGAACTTCGAGGAGATCTGGAACACCTTCCTGCCGAAGTACGGCTCCGCGCCGGGCACCCCGCTGACCCATACCGACACCGACATGTCGAGCGCGGAGGAGATCCAGAAGTTCGACGCGGAGAAGAACAACCCGGTCGCCGACATCGGTGACATCGGGATCCAGTTCGGCCCGGTCGCGGTTGCCGCCGGCGCGGTTGCCGCCTACAAGCCCACCCGCTGGGACAAGATCCCGGACTACGCCAAGGACCCTGACGGCTACTGGATGTGCTGGTACACCGGCACGGTCTCGTTCGCCGTGAACACGGCCCTCGTGAAGAACGTCCCCCGCACGTGGGCGGACCTGCTCAAGCCCGAGTACAAGGGCCAGGTCGCGATCAGCGACCCGCGCAACTCCGGCCAGGGCGCGATGACCGTCCTCGCCGCGACGTTCGCCAACGGCGGGAGCGAGAAGGACCTCGCCCCCGGCTTCACCTACTTCGACAACCTGAACAAGGCCGGCAACTTCACCGCGGTCGCGCCGAGCAAGGCCAATGTCGAGAAGGGCGAGGCCCCGATCGCCATCCTCTGGGACTACAACGCCCTCCCGATGCGGGACGACCTCGCGACCAAGTCGCCGGCCGTGCCGATCGAGGTGGTCATCCCGAGTGACGGGACCACCCAGGCCCCGTACTGCCACATCATCAACAAGTACGCGGCGCACCCGAACGCCGCCAAGCTCTTCCGCGAGTTCATCCTCACGGACGAGGTCCAGATCATGCAGGCCAAGAAGTACGCTCGGCCGCTCGTGGAGGGCGTCGTGCTCCCGGCCGATGTCGCCGCCAAGTTCCCGCCGGATTCGGCCTACGCCTCGGTCAAGCCGATCACCGACTGGAAGGCCGCAGCCGCGGCCGTTGCCAAGCTCGCGACCGACTGGGCCATCGAGGTCGGCACCTAGTCAGCTCCTCCTCAACTGCGGGGCCTCCGCGCCCGTCGCCTCCGGCGGCGGGCGCGTCCCGCGCTCCAGCACCTGAGGTGAACCAGTGACCTTCTCGAGCCGGTCGATCAGCCGGATCGGACTGCTTCTCGCGTTCGCCCCGTTCCTGATCTTCAGCACGATGTTCATGCTTATACCGGTCCTGGCCTTGCTCCTCGGGAGCGTCGGGGGCGTCGAGCGGCTCAGCCTGGAGTGGATCGCCAAAGTCTTCACGAACGCGACGTTCCAGCGCTCGATCTGGAACTCGCTCCTGCTGTCCGTGATCAGCTCGATCGGCGGCGCCATCATCGGCACCGCCATCGGGTACGCGATCATCCGAACGAAGCGGCCCCGCGCTCGGCGAGCCCTGACCGCCCTCGCGACGGTGAGCGCGAACGCCGGTGGCGTCTCGCTCGGCTTCGCCTTCATCACGATCCTCGGCGCCGCGGGGATGATCACGATCCTCCTGCGCACGTTCGGGATCGACCTGCTGTCCTTCTTCTCGATCTACTCGGTGATCGGGCTGATGGTCGTCTACCTGTATTTCCAGGTCCCGTTGATGATCATCCTGATGCTGCCCGCGTTCGCCGGCCTCCGGCGGGACTGGTCGGAGGCGTCCGACTCGCTGGGCGGCGACGGCCGCGACTTCTGGCGCCGGATCGGGATCCCGGTCCTCATGCCGTCCATCGTGGCCGGGACCGTGCTCCTGTTCGTCAGCTCGATGGGTGCGTACGCGACCGCCCAGGCCTTGATCGGCAGCCGGATCAACCTGATGACCATCCAGATCTCGATCCTGCGCCGCGGCGAGATCCTGTACCAGCCCGCCCAGGCCGACGCAATGGCCGTCGTCCTGCTCCTGATCGTCGCCGTGTCGGTTCTTGCCTACCACGTCATCCAGCGCCGAGCCCAGAGGTGGATCGAGGCATGAGCATCACCAGCGACGCCCCGGCCTCCTTCGTCGATCGGCCGGTCGCGCGACCGCGCCGCGGCGGATCGGAGCTCGGCTTCACGCTCCTCTTCGTCCTGTTCACGGCGTACATGCTCGTGCCCCTGTTCGGGGTCTTCCTGTTCTCGATCGCGACGACCTGGTTCGACACGATCCTGCCGGTCGGCTACACGCTCGAGCACTTCTTCGAGACGGTGAACGATCCCCTGTTCATCCCGACCGTCGGCCGCTCCCTGATCGCCTCCATCGCGACGATCGTCGTGAGCGTCATCCTGATGACCCCGGTCGTGTACCTGCTCCACGTGGCCGCGCCCCGACTCCGCCCCGTCGTCGAGTTCCTGTCGCTCCTGCCGTTCGCGCTGCCGACGATCGTCCTGGCCCTGTCCCTCATCCGGACCTACTCGGAGCCGCCGATCGTCCTCTCGGGAACCCCCACGCTGCTGATCCTGGCCTACGTCGTGACGGGGCTGCCGTTCATGTATCGCGGCCTCGACAACAGTCTACGGGCCATCGACACGAAGAACCTGAGCGATGCCTCCGCGACGCTCGGCGCCTCCCGCTGGACCACCCTGCGGCGGGTGATCCTGCCGAACATCTCGACCGGCATCGTCGCGGGCGCCCTCCTCGTGTTCTCCGTCTCCTTCGGCGAGTTCACGCTGTCGTCGTTCATCGTCGGCGACGCGTGGAAGACGTCCGGCGTCTGGACGGTGGCGATCTGGGACGACCAGCCCCACAAGACCACCGTCATGGTGATGATCGGGTTCGCGATCAGCTGGTTGATCTCGCTGATCATCCTGTTCGCGTTCGCGAAGCGAGCCACGGTCGAAGTCGGCCAGCGCTGAGGTCGCCAGTCGATGGGCCGGGACGGCGTGCCATGATGGACGGGCAATGCCCAAACCCCCCGCTGACCCGGACCGCCGCATGACCGCAACGCACGGGCGACTGTTGCTTGCCGACGTCGTTCGGCGGGAGCTGAAACGGCTCATCCTCGGCGGTGAGTTCCCCCTGGGCTCGAAGCTGCCCAACGAGGACCGCCTGTGCGAGCGGTTCGGGGTCAGCCGGGTCACGATCCGCGAGGCGGTCCGCGGCCTGATCGAGGACGGCCTGGTCGTGCGTCGCCACGGCTCGGGGACGTACGTCACGCGCCGGCCCCTCATCCGGAACTCGCTGGACGTGAACTTCAGCTACACCGATCACTTCCAGGAGTCGGGCTTCCGGCCCGGGCGGCGGCTGCTCGGCGTCAAGCGGATCCAGGCCGACGCCGACCTGGCGGAGTCGTTCGGCATCGCCGTCGGCACGCCGCTCCTCGAGGTCCGCCGGATCCGGACGGCCGACGGCCGGCCGGCCATCTACTCGATCGACCGCCTGCCGGACGGCTTGATCGACCCGACGGTCGAGCGAGCCGCGTTCGGCCGATCGCTCTACCGCCTGCTCACCGCCGCCGGCCACCCGATCGCCCACGCCGAGGCCGTCCTCATCCCGGCCGTCGCCGACAAGGAGCTGGCCCACCTGCTCGACGTGTCGCTCGGGACGCCGATCCAGCACCTCCGCCAGACCGACTACGACGACGCGGGCCGGCTGATGATGGTCTCGGACGAGTGGCACGTCACCTCGGTCATCGAGCTGCGGGTGTACCGCCGAGGGCCCGGACCGGTCGACTGAGTAAAGGGTGCCACCTCGAGGAGGGTTTGAACTCCCGCGCCGAACCAGTTCGGCTTGACGAGGTCTGACGCCGCCCGTACGATGAGTCATATTACGACTCTCGGTCTTGGAGGCTCTGCCATCTACGTCGTCGGCTGCGATGTCGGGACCCAGTCGACGAAGGCGATCCTCCTCGACGATCAGGGCGTGACGGCGGGCCGCGCGGCACGCACCTACCTCACCAGCCACCCGGCCGCCGGCTGGGCCGAGCAGCAGCCACGCGATTGGCTCGACGCCACCCGCGGAGCGATCGGGGACGTGATGCGGGAGGCGGGCGTCGGTCCGTCGGAGATCGCGGCCATCGGGATCGCGGCCCAGGTGGATGGGATCGTGGCGGTCGACCGGTCGAACCGGGCCCTGGCGCCCGCGCCGATCTGGATGGATCGTCGCGCGACCGCGGAAGTGCGCGCTGCGACCGACCGCGTCGGCGCCGCTGCGATCTTCGCGATCAGCGGCGCGAATGCCGATCCCTCGCACGGCGCGCCCAAGATCGCGTGGCTGCGAGATCACGTCGACGTTCGGCCGGACGCCTACCTGCCGCCGGCCGCGTTCGTCGTCGCCCACCTGACGGGACGGCGTGTGCTCGACCGCGCGAACGCGTCCTCGCTCCTCCTCCTCGACGTTGCCGGGGGCTCGTGGTCCCCGACGCTGCTGGAGGCATTCGGGATCGATCCGGGCGCGCTGGGCGAGATCCTCCCTGCGACGGCCGTGGCCGGGACGGTCCGGCCCGAGGTGGCCGCGGACTGGGGCTTGCCGGCCTGCCCGGTGGTCGTCGGGACGGGCGACGAGCATGCTGCGTGCCTTGCGGCCGGGATCCTCGAGCCGGGGACGATCGGCGATATCGTGGGAACGGCCGAGCCCGTCGCCGCCGCGAGCCGGACGCCCGTCCGCGATCCCGAGGGCCTTGTCGAGACACATGCCCACGTCCCGCCCGATCGTTGGCTCATCGAGCACCCGGGGTTCGTGTCGGCGGGCAGCGTTCGCTGGCTGGCCGATGTCCTCGGCTGCGGCCAGGCGGAGATCGGTCGGCTCGCGGCCGAGGCTCCACCCGGATCCGGCGGCGTCCGGTTCCAGCCGGCTCTCGGCGGGGCATCCACGCCGCGCTGGAACGCCGACGTCTTCGCGGCATTCACGGGCCTCGGCATCGGTCACGATCGGCGACACCTCGCGCGGGCCGTCATCGAAGGCTGCTGTTTCGCCGTCCGTGACATCGTCGAACGGCTGGAGCGGCTCGGCCTCGGCGCCGACACGATCCGCGTCGTCGGCGGCGGCGCGAAGGACCGGACCTGGCTCCAGGCCAAGGCCGACGTCACCGGGCGAGCGGTCGAGCTCCTCGTCGAGCCGGAGGCCACGGCCCTGGGCGCTGCGCTCATCGCCGCGGTCGGGATCGGCTGGTTCGGGGACCTCGATGCCGCGGCGACGACGACGCTCCGAGTCGATGGGGTCCGGTTCGAGCCGGACCGATCGCTCGCCGGCCGATACGACGACGGCTGGGCGGCGTACCGGGCGACATTCGACGCCCTCGAGCCGCTCGCGGTCGGGAGGGGTGCGTGAGCGCGCCGCACCATGTCGACCCGACGGACCTCGACGCGGTCCGTCGCGCAGTCGGGCTGGACGATCCGTCCTCGTCGCTCGGCCCGGTTGGCATGCGTCGGATCGTCATCGGAAGGGATGCGCTCGACGAGCTCCCGCAGCTCGTGGGCAGCGTCCGAGGGCCGGGACCGATCGCGCTGGTCGTCGACGACACGCCCATGCGTCGCGGCCCCGATGACCTCAAGGCCCTCGTTGCGGCTCGTCTCGGCGCGGTCGACCCCGCCGCAGGCCTCCACGTCGTCCGTCTCCCATCGGGCGCCGATGGGCTGCATGCGGACGCTGCCGCGATCCGGGAGGTCGTGTCCGGCGCTGGAGGCACGGGCTGT
Organism: Chloroflexota bacterium; assembly: GCA_031365595.1. Classification (GTDB taxonomy): domain Bacteria; phylum Chloroflexota; class Limnocylindria; order Limnocylindrales; family CSP1-4; genus CF-46. The sequence goes on from JANLYK010000292.1 coordinate 21,744, forward strand.
GTCGTCGCCGTCGGGTCGGGCACGATCTGCGACATCGCCAAGGAGGCGAGCCGCGAGCTCGACGCGCCCTTCGTGGTGGTCCAGACCGCCAACTCGGTCAACGCCTTCTCCGACGACATGGCGGTCCTCCTGATCAACGGCGTGAAGCGGACGATGCCGTCCCGCTGGCCCGACGTCCTCCTGATCGACCTGACCGTGCTCGCCGACGCTCCGGCCGCGCTCAACCGGGCGGGGGTGGGGGAGCTGGCCGCGATGTTCACCGCGCCGGCCGACTGGCGGCTCGCCGAGGCGCTCGGGATGGACGGGACCTGGGACCGCCGGGTCGTCGACCTGTTCCGGGACGGCGCGACGGCGCTGCTCGGGGCCGCACCCGCGGCAACGTCGGGCGATCTCGGAGCCCAGCGCACGCTCGCCGAGCTCATGACGCTGAGCGGCCTCGCTCTCGGCATCGCGGGCCGGACATCGCCGATCTCGGGCACGGAGCACACGGTCAGCCACCTTCTCGATATGGCCGCCGCAGCCGACGGTCGCCAGGCCGGCCTCCATGGCGCCCAGGTCGGCGTTGCCGCCCTCGCCGTGGCCGTGGCCTGGGAGCGGTTCCTGGCAACGTTCGACCCTCGCCTGCTGCTCACCGCCCGGCAGCCCGCGCCGGCCGCGATGCACGCGCGGATTGTTCGTGCGTTTCGTGCGCTCGATCCATCTGGTGCGGTGGCCGAGGAGTGCTGGTCCGAGTATCGCCAGAAGCTCGAGCGCTGGAACGCGGCCCGCGCCGGTCTCCCGGCCGTGATCGAGCGCTGGCCCGAGATTCGGGCGGACCTCGCGAGCCTGCTCGGGACGCCGGTCGCGATCGCCGCCGCGCTCCGATCCGCAGGGGCGAGTGCGACCTTCGAGGAGCTGGACCCCGGGGCCACCCGCGACGACGCCGTGTGGGCGCTGTTCAACGGTCACCTGATCCGGAACCGGTTCACGCTCGCCGACCTGGCCTGGTTCGCCGGGCAGTGGACGGCCGACGCGGCGGCAGCGGCCATCGACGAGGCCGCAGCCATCGCCCGCGCGGCTGCGCGACCCGAACCCGTCCCCGGCGCCGCGTCATGACCGCTCGTCCCGTGGACGGCGACCCCCGGCTGCGCCGACCGGACCGCGTCTACCCGGGCTATGTCCTCGACCTCGACGGAACCGTCTATCTCGGGTCCGAGCCGTTGCCGGGCGCCGTCGAAGCGATCGCTGCGCTGTACGCCCTCGGCAGCCGCGTCGTGTTCCTGTCGAACAATCCTCTCGAACGATCGACGACGTATGCCGCGCGACTGCGGGCGATGGGCGTGGCCGTCGATGACGGCGACGTGGTGACCTCGATCGACGCGCTGATCGGCTATCTCCGGCAGCGGCCTCCCGTCCGCATTCTCGCGATTGCCGAGGAGCTCGTCCAGGACGAGCTCCGGACCGCCGGCCACGAGCTGACCGACGATCCGCGTGGCGCCGATGCCGTGGTGGTCTCGTGGGACCGGACGTTCACCTACGAGAAGCTCCAGCGGGCGTTCACCGCCGTCCGCAATGGCGCTCGCCTGATCGCGACGAACGCGGATCCGTACTGCCCGACGCCCGACGGCGGCATGCCCGACTGCGGCGCCCTCCTGGCCGCGATCGAGGTGTCCACCGGGATCGCGGCCGAGGTGGTGGTCGGCAAGCCGTCGGCCCACATCGCCCGAGTCGCCCTGGAACGACTCGGCCTGCCGGCGGGTGAGGTCGTGATGGTCGGCGATCGACTCCTGACCGACCTCGCGCTGGCCCGCTCGGCCGGCATGGTCGGGGCGCTCGTCCTGACCGGCGCGACCCGGCTCGACGACCTGGCCGGGGCACCCGAGCCGGACCTCGTCATCGAGGGCCTCGACCAGCTCGTTCCCGACCAACCGAAGCGGAGCCCCCAATGACCGAGTTCATCTTCATGCTCACCCACAGCGACCGGACGGTGCCAAATGCGCGCGCGGTCTACGACGCGGTCCGCTCGACGGCGTTGCGCTACGTCGGGTTCAAGGACATCGGCCTGCCCATCGCCGAGCTGCGCGAGCTTGCGACGGCGATCCGGGCCGACGGCCGTGAGGTGATGCTGGAGGTCGTGTCGGAGGACAAGGGGGAGGAGCTTCGCTCCATGCGGGCCGCGCTCGAGATCGGCGTCGACTGGCTGCTCGGCGGCACCCACCCCGACGAGGCCCTCGAGATCCTCGCCGGCAGCGACGTGCGCTACTGCCCGTTCCCGGGCCGCGTCATCGGCCATCCGAGCCTGCTCCGAGGGACGATCGATGAGATCGCGTCCGACGCGGCCGCGCTCACCGCCCGGCCCGGCGTCCACGGCGTCGACCTCCTGGCGTACCGCTACGACGGGGACGTCGAGGCCCTGACCGCGGCCGTGAAGGAGCGCGCGACGGGGCCGGTCATCGCGGCGGGGAGCGTCGACTCGCTCGAAAGAATCGCGGCCCTCGCCCGGATCGGCGTGTGGGGCTTCACGATCGGTGGCGCGATCTTCGACGGTCGGTTCGCGGGAGCGCCGTCGGTCGCCACCCAGATCGAGACGGTGCTCGCGGTGCTCGATTCACCGGCGGCGCCCAGCCAAGGCGCGTGACACCGACGACTCGCAGCGCTCGCGATGTGTGGGCTGATCGCGCCTTGACATCATACGTCTTACCACTTACGGTCGCGCTGTGAATCGCGGATGGATCGGATGACCGTCGACACGGCCGAGGCCGTCGTGATCGGCGGCGGCGTGGTCGGCTGCGCGGTCCTCCTCGAGCTCTCATCTCGCGGAATCGAGGCTGTCCTCGTCGAGTGCGAGCCGGACATCGGCGAAGGTGCCAGCAAGGCGAACAGCGCGATCATCCACACCGGCTTCGACGCGAAGCCAGGGACGCACGAGGCACGCCTGCTCCGTCGGTCGGCCGCGCGCTGGCCCGAGCTGCTCGAGGCTCTCGGCGTTCCCGCGCTCACCTGCGGCGCCCTGATGGTCGCCCGGACCGGCGACGACGCGGCACGCCTCGGGGCGATCCAGGACATTGCGGCTGAGCACGGCGTCGGGACCGAGGTCGTCGATTCGGCATGGATCCGCCAGAACGCGCCATACATCGATCCGTCCGCCACGGCCGCGCTCCACGTCCCCGGCGAAACGATCGTCGACCCGTTCTGGCTGACCCGGGCGTACGCCGAGGCAGCCATCGCGCTGGGCGGCCGGGTGCTGACCGACGCGCGCGTCGCGCGAATGGCGGTCGCGCCCGACTCCGTCGAGATCGGGCTCGTGAACGGCCGCTCGATCCGGGCCGGGCAGGTGTTCGACTGCGCGGGCGTCCGGGCCGACGAGGTTGCCGCGCTCGCCGGCGACACGAGCTTCGCGCTCACCCCGCGCAAGGGCCAGTTCCTCGTCAGCGAGCGGACGTTCGGGGTCGACCGGATCGTGCTGCCGATCCCGGGGCCGCTGGGCAAGGGGATGCTCGTCACCCCGATCGTCTTTGGCGGGGTCCTCCTCGGTCCGACCGCGGAGGACGGTCAGGACAAGGCGGATCGATCCACGACCGAGACCGGCCGGCAGCGGATCCTGGCGGCATGCCGCGAGCTGGTGCCCGACGTGGACGGCATGGAGCCGATCCGGGGCTTTGCGGGCGTCCGCGCAGTCTCGAGCACGGGCGACTACATCATCCGCCCGTCCACCGCGGGCGATCGCCTGACGATCGTCGCCGGCATCCGCTCGACCGGAGTCAGCGCATCGCCGGCCATCGCCGAGGCGGCGGTCGAGCTGGCGAGCGCCGCACGCGGCTGGTCCGCGCGGCAGGCGGCTCGCGTCGAGCCCCTCGCCGGGCCCGAGCTGGGCGTGGACGCCGGCCCGGTGATCTGCGTGTGCCGCTCGGTCGGTGGCGCGGAGGCCGCGGCCGCCCTCGCCGGACCGACGGGAGCGGTCACGACTGACGGGCTCAAGCGGCGCTGCGGCGTCGGGTTCGGTGACTGCCAGGGCAATCGCTGCCTGGCTGCCGCCCTCGAGCTTGTCGCGCGTGCCCGGGGCGTTCTGCCCACTGAGGTCGAGAAGCATTTGGCCGGCTCATGGCTCGTCGCCGCGATCGGCGAGGAGGATCCGGTCGACAATCCCGACGCCCGGCTCGCGTCCGTGGGTCCGCCGTCGTCGGGCGGCTTCGGCAGGCCGTCGGTCCTGGTCGTCGGTGGCGGGCTCGCGGGGATCGGCGCTGCCGTCGCCCTTGCCGAGCGGGGCCTGGCGGTTCTCGTGGTCGATCGCGGTAGTCGCCCCGGCGGGACGCTGGCTGCACTAGCCCGCTCGTGGTGGAGCGAACAGGAAATCGCGGCCGCCCGACGGTTGGCCGAGCTGATGGCGACGGGCCGTGTGCGCTGGTGGAGCGAGGCGACCGTAGTGGGCCTGGGCGAGTCGCCGGCTGGGTGGATCGTCGACGTCGCCGCGGCCTCGGAAAGCCACGCCGTCGAGGCCCGCGGCGTGGTCCTCGCGACGGGCAGCTACCTCGAGCCCCGGGAGCATCGCTCGATGGACGGCCCCCGCCCGAGCGGGATCATGACAGCCGATTTCGCGACCGACGCGCTCGATCGCGGCTGGCGACCGGGACGCAGCGCCATCGTGATCGGCGATGGCCGGATCGCGCGGTCCGTGGCCGCCCGGCTCACGCAGGCCGGGATCGACGTGGTCGTCGGGCCCGGGTCCGGCGATGAGCGCAACTGCGGGGGGAGCGTGCGCGCGGTGCGCGGCGAACGACGGCTCGAGGCGGTCGCGCTCGGTGAGTCGTGGGTCGCGGCGGACACCCTGGTCCTCGCGGACGCCGTCCGCCCTGCCTCGTTCCTGCTGCGCGGGCTCGGGATCGGCGACGACGGGCCCGGCGTGGCGATGCCGGCTGACGCGTCGGGAGCGCTGCCGCTACCTACCCTGTGGGCGGCCGGGACGTGCGTCGACCCGCGCGTGGATCATGACCGGTCGCTCGCGGCAGGCACGGCGATCGGGCGCGTGGTGGCTGCCGCCTTCATGGGATCCGGGCTGACCACGACCGCGGATCCGCGAGCGTGATCCGCGTTCGACCGGCGTCGCCGGGCTCCGGGGCGGGACGATGACCGTCCTCGCCGAGGAAACTGTCGTCGTCACGGCCGACCGGGCGCGCATTTGGCCGGTGTTCTCCGACGCGAACCTCCTCGGTCGAGTGCTGCCAGGCTGCGAGCAGCTCGCCTCCGCCGGCCCCGACACGTACCGCGGCGTGCTGGCCACGAAGCTCCAGTTCCTGACCATCCGAGCCGACGTCACCGCAACGCTGACCGACCTGCGCTCGCCGGATCATCTTCAGCTCGAGCTCGACGGGCGGCCGCGTGGCCTTGCCGGCGGGTTCCGGGCGATCATCCCCATCGTGCTCGAAGAGGTGCCGGGCGGGACGCGGATCAGTTACCGGCTCGAGCTGACGACGACCGGTCGGCTGGCCTCGTTCGGCGCCCCACTCCTGCGTGATTCGTTCCGCCGCCAGGTCGCGAGCCTCGTGGCCAATCTCGAGCGCGAGCTCAGCCGTCCCGGCGGCGTCAGCGAGCCGGACGGACCGGGCCCCGGCGCCGACGACTCAGGCCGACCCGCACCGGGTGCCGAGTGACGCCCGACCTGGTGATGGCCGTCGATCAGGGCACGAGCTCGACCCGCGCCATCGTGTACGACGCGACCTGGTCCGAGATCGCGAGTGCGAGCCGGAGCCTGACGACCGACCACCCACGGCCGGGTTGGGCAGAGCAGGATCCCGAGGCCATCCTGGCCTCGGTCGTGGACGTCGCCGCCGAGGTCCTGGCCGAAGTGGGCGGCCCCCGGCGCATTGCCGCGCTCGGAGTCGCCAACCAGGGCGAGACCGTCGTTGCGTGGGACCGCGCGACAGGTGCAGCGCTCGGGCCGGCGGTCCTGTGGAGCTGCCGGCGGAGCCAGCCTCTCGTGGACCGCGTCGCGGGAGACGGCCACGGGGCCGCGATCCGGGAGCTCACTGGGCTGCCGCTCGACGCCTACTTCTCTGCCTCCAAGATCCGCTGGCTGCTTGAGGAGATTCCGCAGATCGCGGCCGCCGCGACCGGCGACAGCCTCGCCGTCGGCACGGTCGATGCATGGTTGACCGCGCGCCTCGGGCCGCGGCCCCAGACGGACCCATCGACCGCCTCCCGGACCCAGCTCTTCGGGCTCGAGTCGCTTTCCTGGAGCGAGGATCTGGCGCGCTGGTGGGATGTGCCGTTGCGCGCGCTCCCGGCCGTGGTTCCGTCGGTGGGCGAACTCGGCGTGATGGCCCACCCGTCGTGGGGCGGTGCGCTTCCACTCCGGGCGATGCTCTGCGACCAGCAGGCGGCGCTGGTGGGACAGGGTGGATTCCGGGAGGGGCTCATCAAGGCGACGCTCGGGACCGGCGTGTTCGTGCTGGCGAACGCTGGCGGCGCCGTGCCGGACGCCCCCGAGGGGATCCTCGTGACCATTGCCTGGACCGATGGCGGCGGGCGGGCGACCTATGCCTTCGACGGCGGGGTGTTCAGCGCGGGCGCCCTCCTCAGATACCTTCACGACGGCCTCGGCGTCATCGACGTTCCCTCGGAGCTCGACCGCCTCGCGAGTGAGGTCGACGATGCGGCAGGGGTCCGCATCCTGCCGGCTCTCACCGGCCTGGGCGCGCCGTGGTGGGAGCCCGGCGCCCGGGCCGTGATCGCCGGGCTGTCCCCGGTCGCCGGCCGCGCCAACGTCGCGCGGGCGGCCATCGATGCAATCGCCCAGCGAACGGCCGACGTCGTCGAGGCGATGGATGGGCGATCGGCGGACGCCGGCGGGCCACTCCGGGTGGACGGCGGCCTGACCGGGAGCCGTCTTCTCGTCGAGCGCCTGGCCGACATCGTCGGCCGCCCGGTCGAGGTTGCCGCAGCGACGGAGTCGACCGCCCTGGGCGTCGCTCTCATGGCGGCGATGGGAGCCGGTCGCCTGAGCAAGAACGAAGCGTCCGCGGTCGCCGGGACCGCGCGTCGAGTCGAGCCGCGTCTTGCCGAGCGCGAGCGGCTGGCGCAGCGATCGGCGTGGCGGACCTTCGTCCGGCGTGCCGCAGAACTTGCCGAGCCCGCCGGTGTCGTCGTTCCGTGAGGAAGCTCCGCCGGCCCGACCACGACGCACCCAGGAGGTAGGCGCACATGACCGCAAACCCGTGGCTCAACCGGTCACGTCCACTGTCGATCGCCCATCGCGGCCACTCGATCGAGGTTCCCGAGAACACCCTCGAGGCGTACCGGCGCGCGATCGAGCTCGGCATCGAGATGATCGAGTGCGACGTCAACATGACCCGCGACGGCGAGCTCGTGATGATCCACGACTGGAAAGTGGACCGCACGACCGATGGCAGCGGCCGGGTGCGCGACCTCAGCCTCGAGGAGATCGGACGGCTCGACGCGGGCTCGTGGTTCGACCGCACCTGCACGGGCATCCGCGTTCCGACCACGGCCGACACGATCGAGCTTGCCCGCGAGGCAGGCGTCCTCATGTGCTTCGAGGTCAAGGGCGAGACGCCCGCCGACTACCGGCGCACCGGCGAGGCCCTGGCGGACCTCCTGGCCGCCCGCGACGCGCTCGGCTGGGCATTCATGTCAAGCTATAACCACGACGCGCTTACGGCCGCTCGAGCGCGCGTCCCCGAGCTTCTCCTGGCGCCGGAGCGCCTGCCGGACGACAGCCCGCCGCCGCCCGGCGAAGGAGTCCGCCAGGCGCAGGCGCTGGGCGCCCAGGTGCTCCAGAACCACTGGCGGTTCATCACGCCCGAACTGGTGGCCAGCCTTCACGAGAACGGCATCGCGCTCTGGTCCTGGCCCACCACCGAGGAGGCGGAGATCGCGTCGAGCCTGGCCGCAGGTGCAGACGGCGTCATGGGTGACGACGCTGCCGCGCTCGTTCGCGCGGTCGCCGGGCTCGAGGAAACGGGGCGGTGACCGTCGGCCAGGACAGGGCGGCTGCCGTCCGGCCGTGGCGCCCGGCGCAGGTCCCGATTCGAGTCGGGCTCATCGGCCTCGGTCACGTCGGGCTCGGCCATCACGTCCCGGCGCTCCTGGCGCTCCCCGAGCTCGTCCGGGTCGTGGCCGTCGCTGACCCATCGCCGGAGCGGCGGGCGCTGGCGGCCCGGGCACTCGATCTCGACGGCGGCTCCGTTCATGCGACGCCCGAGGCCCTGCTCGGCCGGGACGACGTCGATGTCGTCGATCTCGCCACGCCGCCCCACGTCCGGACGCCGCTGGCGATCGAGGCTCTGGGCCGGGGCATGGCGATCCTGTGCGAGAAGCCGATCGCCCTCACCCCGGCCGACGGGATGGCGATCGCCGCCGCGGCGGCCGCCAGCGGTGCACCGGCGGCGATCATTCACAACTGGCTCGCGCTCCCCGAGATCGTGGCTGCCTGCGACGCAATTGCCGCGGGATCGATCGGGCGGCCGGAGATCGCCATCCTCAACCTGCTGGGCGTGGAGGATCGGCCGGGCAGCAGCGGCTGGCAGCCGAACTGGCGGCATGATCCGGCCATCGCCGGCGGCGGCGTCCTGATGGACATGCTCCACGTCATCTACGTCGCCGAAGCGCTCCTGGAGCGGCCGTTCCGGCGCGTCTCCGCCGAGGTCCTCGCCCGGGCTGGCGGCGCGCCGGTGGAGGACGTCGCGCTGTGCCGCTTCGAGGCGGACGATGGCTTCGCCCTCGTCAACGTGGGCTGGGGCGTCGGGCCTGGGGGCATCGCGGTCTCCGGACCTGACGGGCGCATCGAGATCGGCTTCGAGGGAGGCGGGACGGGCCCGTTCGCGCCGCTCCAATCGGTTCGCCTCACGCGGCGCGACGGTCGGGTCGAGGACCTGACGCCGCCGCTCCCGCCGGCCGACGGCTCGATCGACGTTCGCGTGAAGGAAACGTTTCGTGCGTACTTCGAGCGCCTGGCGGACGGGCAGCCGCCGGCGGCCACCGCGCTCGACGGCGTCCGTGCGCTCGAGGCGACGCTCGGGGCGTACGCGTCAGCGGCGACCGGACGGACGATCGACCTTCCTCTCTCGCCGGAGGACCCGGTCCACCGACTCGGGATCGCAGGACTGGCCGAGCTCCCGCTCGCGCCCGGCGGCGCCATTGTCCGCCAAGGGATCTTCGGCATTTCGTCAGGTCGCTGAGGAGGTCAGATGGAGCTCGGGATCTACACGGACTCGCTGTCGGCGCTGGACCGGAGCGCCGCCCTCGACGTCGCGGTCGACATCGGGGCGACGGCCATCGAGATCGCGACCGGAGGTCAGTCGTCCGCACCGCATCTCGCTCGAGCGGACCTGCTCCACTCGGCCGATGCCCGATCGCGCCTCCTCGACGAGATCGAGAGCCGCGGACTGCGCCTGGCGGCCCTGAACTGTTCGGCTTGGCTGCTCCATCCGCGCCGTGCCGCGGAGCAGCGGGCGATCGTCGAGGAGACCTTCCGGCTCGCGACGCTTTTGGGGGTCGAAACCGTGGTCACGATGTCCGGCTGTCCGGGCGACGGCTCGACGTCCACCACCGTCAATTGGCCGGTCTACGCGTGGCCCGACGAGCTCCTGGATCTCCAACGCCGGCAATGGGACGAGATGGTCGACCTGTGGCACGGGCTGGCCCCGCTGGCGCTCGACGCCGGTGTCCGCGTCGCGCTCGAGCTCCATCCCCTCCAGCTCGTCTACAACGTCCCGACGCTGCTCGATCTCCGCTCGGCCGTCGGCGACGTCCTCGGGGCGAACATGGATCCGTCGCACCTGTTCTGGCAGCAGATGGATCCGCTGGCCGTGATCGCGGCGCTCGGCCCGGCGATCCATCACGTCCACCTGAAGGACACGGCGCTCGTGCCGGCCCAGGTCGCGATCGCCGGCGTGCTCGACCTGCGCTCCTTCGACCGGCCGGATGGTCGAGCCTGGAACTTCCGGACGGTCGGCCGCGGCCATGACCGTGCCTTCTGGTCGGCGTTCGTGGCGGTCCTCGCGGCGACCGGGTACGACGGCCCCCTGTGCATCGAGCACGAGGACAGATCCGAGGATCCGCTGGTCGGGGTGACCGAGTCGGCGGCCTTCGCGCGCGAAATCCTCGCCGATGGCGTGTCAGTCAGGGTGTGACACGCGAGGTCGAAAAACCGCCGGCGACGCTCAGTCGTCCACCGACTGGTCGTTGTCCAACCCGTCGACCCGGTTGCCGGTCGGCCCTTGCCGGCGACGACGGAGCGACGCGATCCCGGCCAGCGTGGCGATGACAGCCGGGCCCACGAGGCTAAGGGCGCCCACGAACCATGCAACACCGACGACCCCGACCCCGGCCGGCGAGTCGAGCCGGGGGTAGGGCAGCGGCGCGGTGCCCGCCATCGAGGCGACCAGTTCGAGCGGTTCGCGCAGCGCGCCGACGTCATCGGGCGGCAGGAGATCGGCGACGACCTCCGCTACCGCTGCATCCTCGATCGCCGCGATCAGTCGGGCGCGATCGGTCGGACGACTCATCGAGCGGCCCCAGTTCAGCCCGAGCCACGTCGCGTCGTAGCTGCGGAACGAGAAGGCGCGGACGATCGCGTCACGGGCGCGTGCCGGGGCCTCTCGCGCCTCGGTGCGGCGTCCCGCGGACTCAGCGGCGTCGAGGGCCCGCTGGAGGAGCTCGGTCCGGGCCGACGCGTCCGGTTCGGGCAGGGCGAGCATCGCGAGATCGTCGAGATTCAGGTGGCTCAGGCGCTCGAGGAACGGAGCGACGCGATCGACGCGGGCGGTCATCGCCCGATGGTAATCGGTCCGGTCAGGGTTGCTGTCCGGGAAATCTGGCCATCTGGTCGCGCGCCGTGTCCAACTCGCCGGCGGTCAGGAGGACGGCCCCCCCGGCCTGCTCGGCCCGAAGTGCGATCATTGCGATCTCCTCGATCCGCTCGGCCCGAAGCAGCGCACCCGCCACCGTCGTGCCGATGGCGACCGCGCCGTGGTTGGCCAGGAGCACGGCGTTGTCTGCACCCAGCGTCGTCACCGCGTTCCGGGCCAGCTCGGCCGTCCCGAAGGTTGCGTACGGCGCGACCCGGATCGTGTCGCGGCCACGCGCGACGAGGGTTGCCATCACGTAGTGGACCGCCAAGATGTCACGGCGTGTCGTCGCCCAGGCGGTCGCGAACGGCGAATGGGTGTGGACGATCGCCTGGACGTCGGACCGGGCGGCGAAAACCTCGAGGTGGATCCACAGCTCCGAGCTGGGCTGATGGTGACCCGCCGATGGCGCCCCGTCGGCATCGACGATCACGACGTCGTCGGCGGTCATCTCGTCGTAGTCCATGGTCGATGGCGTGATGGCGATCCGGCCGTCCGCCAGCCGCGCCCCGACGTTGCCCGACGTGCCGATCGCGAGGCCGCGCGTCCGGAGCAGGCGCGCGACCCGGACGACTTCGGTCCGGACCGCGAGCACCTCGTCACTCATGGCGCGCCTTCACGAACATTGGGTGGGCTTCGACGCCGGGCGGGCCGCGTCGACGCCCACGCAAAGAGCGTCACGCGCCTGCGGCGGCGAGACTCTCGTCGATGATCCCCAGCGCCTGATCGACCTCGTCGGCGGTGGTCACGAGCGGCGGGATGATCCGGACCACGTTCACGTAGGTGCCCGCGGTCAGGATGATCAGGTTGCGGGCCAGCGCCTCGGCCTGGACTTGCTTCGTGACCTCCGGATTCGGGACGCGACCGTCGCCCTCGCCGGGCTTGACGAACTCGAGAGCGAGCATCAGCCCGAGGCCGCGGATGTCGCCGATGGTCGGGTACTTCAAGGCAAGCGCCCGGAGGCCGGCCAGCATCTGGGTCCCGCGCTCGCGGGCGTTGGCGACCAGCCCTTCGTCCTCGATCACGTCGAGCGTCGCGTTGGCTGCGGCACAGGCGACGACGTTGCCGCCGTACGTCCCACCGTGGGAGCCGGGCGGCAACTTGTCCAGGATCGAGCGCTGGGCGACGATCCCGCTCAGCGGCAGGCCCGACGCGATCCCCTTGGCCATCACGAGGATGTCCGGCTCGACGCCCCAGTGGCTGACCGCGAACAGCGCGCCGGTCCGCCCGAAGCCGGTCTGGACCTCGTCGGCGATCAGCAGGATCCCGTGCTGGCGCGTGATCTCGCGAAGGCGCGGCAGGAAGCCGGGCGGCGGGACGAGATAGCCGCCCTCGCCGAGGACCGGCTCGACGATGATCGCCGCGACGTGCTCCGGGTAGACGAACTGGTGGAACGTCAGGTCGAGCTGGGCCTCCCAGTCGCAGGTGCAGTGCTCGTCCGGGGCGTGCGCCGCGCCGGGTGCCCGGTAGCAGTAGGGATAGGCCGTGTGGTAGACGGAGCCCGGCAGCGGCTCGAAGTGGCCGCGGTAGACATCCTTGGCGGTGGTCAATGCCATCGTCTGGCCGGTTCGCCCGTGGTAGCCGTAGCGGAAACCGAGAATGACCGGCCGGCCAGTCGCAATCCGGGCCAGCTTGACAGCGGCCTCGACCGCCTCGGCCCCGCTGTTCGACAGGAAGGCGCCCCAGCCGTCGCCGGGCAGGACGTGGCGGAGCCGCTCGTACAGGCGCAGGCCGGGCTCGTGGTAGGTGATGTTCTGCTGGGCATGGAGGATCTTGGCCGCCTGGGCCTGGACCGCGGCGACGACCCGCGGGTGGGCATGGCCGGTGTTGGTGACCCCGATCCCGCTCGAGTAGTCGAGGTAGCGCTCGCCGTCGGTGGTGATCAGCCACGAGCCCTCGCCGCGGTCCACCACGAGGTTCGTGATCCGGCCCCAGACCGGCGGCACGACCGAGCGATCGGGCAGGGGACCGGACGCACCGGCCGGGGAGGCCGTGGACGGGGAGGCTGCAAGGTCGACCATGGCCGGTGTGCTCCTGACTAGCGGATCCGCGCCGCGCGGCCCGAGCGCAGCGTGGTGAGCCCGACGAGCGCGACGGCGCCGAGGAAGATGATCGAGCCGATCACGTTGATCTGGACGGGCAGGGCGTTGCGCTGGATCGAGTAGACCCAGATCGGGAACGTGTTCGTCGTCCCGGACACAAAGTTGGTGATGACGAAGTCGTCGATCGACAGGCTGAACGCGAGCAGCGCGGCGGCCATGATGCCCGGGAAGATCAGCGGCAATGTGACCCTCCAGAAGGTCGTCAACTCGTTGGCGCCGAGGTCCATCGCTGCCTCCTCGAGCCGCCGATCGAAGCCGGCGAGGCGGGCCTTGACCGTGACGACGACGTAGCTGATGTTGAACATCACGTGGGCGATCAGGATCGTCCCGAAGCCGGTCGGATACAGGGTCGGCACGGAGCCGGCCAGGGGTGGCAGTGCGGTGGCGACGAACAGCGTCAGCAGGCTCGCGCCGAGGACGATCTCGGGCGTCGCCATGGGCAGGAAGATGATGCCGTTGAGGGCGCCGCGGCCGCGAAAGTCGTAGCGGGTCAGGGCCAGGCCCATCATGGTCCCGATGATCGTGGCGATCACCGTCGAGATCACCGCCACCCCGAGGCTCGTGAATACCGCGTCGCCGAGGCCCGGCCAGTCGAACGGGTGAGCCCAGCCGTCGAGCGAGAACTTGTTCCAGATGTAGTTGAACTTGCCGTCCGGCTTGTTGAACGAGAACACGATCATCACCGCGATCGGGATCATCAGGTAGATGATCGCGATGGTCGTGAAGATCGGCAGGGCGCGTCGTTGAAGACCGTGCCGGAAGCCGCCGGACCGACGCCTCGGGGCCGCTTGGCCGGTCATCTCGCCCTGGAGCGCTGCGGTGTCGGTCATCAGCCGGTCAGCTGCTCGGTGCCGAGGGCGCGTGCGTAGACCGTGACCGCGACCAGGATGCCGGCCATGAGGATGAACGACAGCGCCGAGCCGACCGGGTAGTCGTTCTGGAGCAGGAGCCGGTTCTGGATGACGTTGCCGATCATCCGGGTCCCCGGGTTGCCGAGCAGCTCGGCGTTGATGTAGTCGCCCATGGCCGGGATGAACGTCAGCAGCGAGCCTGCGAACACGCCCGGCAATGCCAGCGGCAACGTCACCCGGCGAAACGCGGCGGACCGGTTTGCGTAGAGGTCCTCGGCCGCCTCGATGAGCCGCACGTCGATCTTCTCGAGGGCGACGTACAGCGGCAGGATCATGAACGGCAGGAAGTTGTAGGTCAGGCCCGCGACCTGGGCGATCGGGGTGTTCAGGAGGCTGAACCGACCGTCGATGATCCCGGAGTGGCCGAGGAGCGGGATGTCGGCGTCGATCAAACCGAAGCCGTGCCGGAGTGGAGCCAGAAACGGCCCTTCGTCGCCGAGCAGGATCTTCCAGCTGATCGTCCGGATCAGGAAGCTCGTGAAGAACGGGGCGATGACCAGGAACAGGATCAGGTTCTTGTAGCGGCCGCCGCGGAACGCGATCGTGTAGGCCACGGGGAAGCCGATCGCGAGGGTCAGAAGCGTGGCCGCCCCGCCGAACAGGATCGAGTTCAGGAACTGCTTGCCGAACTGGCCGATCGCCTTCGCATAGGCGTCGGTC
>JANLYK010000333.1:0-2924 GCA_031365595.1 Chloroflexota bacterium
GGCTTCCATCCGCTGCACGCGCGGCACCACCGTTGTACCCGAGGCCCTGGATCGGAAGCTCGATGCTCCCGTTGGTGCCGAACGAGGTGTCGAGCTGGCCGTTGGCGAGGAACCGCCCGACGGTCATGTTGCCTGAGCTCGTCACCACGTTGATACGCCCGTCCGGCTCGAGGATGAGCTTCAGGAGCCGACCAGCCGGCGTCAGGCTCACCACCTTGCCACCGCTCCCGAACGATGGGTCGAGCGATCCATCGGGCAGGTAGCGCGCCATCTCGAGCCGTTCGGGTTCCAGGGCGTAGCCGCCAACCAGGATCCGCCCGTCCGCATAGATCACGACGCTCATCGCGTAGTCCATGGCAATGTGGTTGGCGTCCTGCGTGAAATCCTCGAAGACGACTCCGCCATCCCCGAACGACGCGTCCAGGCTTCCATCGGCGTTGTGGCGCGTGATGCCGAAGTCAACGCCGCGGCTGGAGATCGTCCGCTCGATGTGGCCCACTGCGACGATCTTGCCGTCGCTTTGGATCGCGAGGTCATCGACGAAGTCCCCGGCGTTCGTGAAGCTGTCGATGCGGCGGCCAGTTGCGCCGAACGACGGATCCAGAGTGCCGTCTGGATTGAATCGGACGAGCATCCGGTCCTGGGCGTTGATGTAGCGCGAGCCTCCCGCCACGATCTTGCCGTCGGGCTGGACGAGGACAGTCTGGAACGCGTCACTGAGCGAAGGAGAGCCGCTGAACGTGACGGCCTTTCCGTTGTGGCCGAACGAGGGGTCGAGTCGATCGTCGCGACGTGGGCCACACGAAACCGGTGGGGTCTCCGCCGGACGCCAAGTGCACCCGGCGCTCCAGGCCCGCAGCCGATCGAGAGTCGGATCGCCGTCCCCGATGTCATACGTGTTGAGCGTCGAGCCGGTCCTCCGGTAGTCCCAGACCAGCTCACCGACAACACCCGCGCCGAATTGGGCGCGGAACTTCGCATCGTAGAGCCGGGCGCGACCTTCGAGGCTCTGATCGGCGAGCGGGAGATTGTCCGGCGTGATCCCGCTCTCGCCGATGAAGACGGGCTTGTCCAGCCCGGCGCACTGATCGAGACGGAGCTGGAGCCCGTTCCACGGCACGCCGGGCATCGCCTCAAGGCTGTAGTCGTGGACCTCGCACAGATCGATGTTTGGCAGGTCGTGGATAAGCGGGTATTGCCAGGCATCCGTCCCGCACTGCCCGCCGCCAATTGTCCCGAGGCTGATCAGGTGGTTCGCATCGATCGAGCGGACGAGGTCGGAGATGTCGCGGGCGAACTCCCGCAGGATGTGTCCGTGATCGAGGGGATTGCCGGGGTCGCCAACGGGGCAGCCGGCATTGAGCGAGTCCTTGACCTCCGCCTCGTTCACGAGCTGCCA
Organism: Chloroflexota bacterium; assembly: GCA_031365595.1. Classification (GTDB taxonomy): domain Bacteria; phylum Chloroflexota; class Limnocylindria; order Limnocylindrales; family CSP1-4; genus CF-46. The sequence continues at coordinate 1,400 of JANLYK010000333.1, forward strand.
GGCGAGGATGGTCGAATCGTCCTTGTAGCGATTGACGACCTCGGTCACCCAGTCCCGATATGAGACCCAGTGGTCGTACCTCGCCGCAAGGATCGGGTCGGGCGAATTGTATCCGCCCAGATACCAGTCCTTGTCCTTGAAGCCCGAGTGCCCGCCGTCGCCGCACTCCCCCCATTGGTCCGTCAGCGTGACGATCACGTGGACGCCCTTCTCGGCGGCGATCGCAAGGGTCTGATCAAACCGGGTCCAGTCGCGGACGCCGGTCCACGCACCGTCCGGGCCCTTCTGGGCAGCGAGCGTCTGGAAGAACCACGCGCGGAGAACCGTGTCGCGCGAGCCAATTCCGTCGAACGCGGTCCGGAGCTGGTTGGCGTCGTAGTGCTCGCCGCACCAGCCGTCGCTGTTGGCGGCATAGATGTTGACGCCGGTAAAGCGGAACGGCTGACCATCAAGCGTCAGTTCTCGTCCGTCTCGTGCAACGAATGCCGGACCGGCGCCGAGGGCGCGTGTCTGATGTGTGCCGGTCAACATCACCGCAATCAGGAGCGACGACATCGCGATACGCGTCGCGGTCACACGAGCTCGGCCAGGCCCGACCGGTCGCCGTTCGGCTGTATTCATTTCTGCGTGCTCCTCGTCGACCCCGGGCTGTTGCCCGAGCCTCACCCCGTCGACTGGACCGAGTGTCGCGCCGCGTCACGCCGGATGCAACTGTCAAACGTTGGACAAGTGCTCGACGACCGACGCGTAGGGCCCGGATCGCGCCCCCAGCCGCGAGTCCTGGTCAGACGCCGCTCGACGTCGAGTCGGCCGCGCGGTCCGTCGTGCGCATCTCGGCGGCCGCCCGCCGGACGGCCTGGACGATCGGCTGGTAACCCGTGCAGCGACAGAGGTTGCCCGCCAGCCCGTCCCGGATCGCGTCGTCCGATGGGTCGGGATCGGCGGCGAGCAGCGCGACCGCCGAGATGAGCATCCCGGGCGTGCAGAACCCGCACTGGATGCCGCCGCCCTCCAGAAAGGCACGCTGGAGCGGATGGAGGGTGTCCGGACCGGCCAGGCCCTCGACCGTCGTGATCTCGCGGCCCGCAGCCTGGAGGGCCAGGTACGAGCACGAGTTCACGGGCCGGCCATCGATGAGGACCATGCACGCGCCGCACTCGGAGTCGTCACAGCCCTCCTTCGTCCCGGTCCGGCCGAGATCGTCGCGAAGGACGCGGAGCAAGGTCCGGCCAGGGTCCACGACCGCACTCAGGGGCAATCCGTCGACGGTCAGCTGGAGCAGCTCGGGCACGCCTAGACCTCCTGCCCGTGGGCCCAGCGCGAGGCCGGGATCGGGACGTGTTCGCCGCGCGCCCGCGCCACGGCCGCCGCAAGGGTCCGGGTGACGACGACCGCGAGCATGGCCCGGCGGTAGTCGGCGCTGGCTCGGACGTCGTCGATCGGTCGGGCGGCGGCTGCGGCGGCGGCACCGGCGCTTCGGAAGGTCTCGGCGGTGGCGGGCGCGCCGACGAGTGTCGCCTCGGCT
>JANLYK010000363.1:0-2586 GCA_031365595.1 Chloroflexota bacterium
CCATGCCGGCGAGCGACGGGATCGGGCGGTCGAGCGCGGCGACCACCTCAGGAGGCGGAGTCGGTCGCGGTCTGCTTGAGCTCGACGGCCTGGCGGCCCTGGTACCAGCCGCAGTTCGGACAGACGTGATGCGGCAGCTTCTTCTCGTGGCAGTGCTCGCACTCCACGAGCTCCGGCACGCTCAGCGCCAGGTGCGCACGACGCTCACCCTTGCGGGCATGCGAGACGCGTCGCTTGGGAACTCCCACGGTCCGTGGTCTCCTTCGATGTCAGTTCGGGTCGGGCGGCCGGGATGCGGGACGCGCCGAGACGCCCAGCCGGACTGGCAGGGCCGATGGCGGAGTGTACCGGAAGGGCGTCCCACGCGCGAGCGCCAGGCTGCTCGGCCCGCCCGCACGCTGGGTCCGTTGCACCGAATCCGTGGTGCTCCCAAGGGTGATGCCCGAGTCCCAGCCCGGAAGCCGAGCCTGGGCCGCGCGTTTGACCCATATGTCAGCCACGCAAGCCTTATCCACGAGCGGCACATGTCGGTGGCAGATTGTTAGCCGTCGGGCACTAATTCCGCTCAGGAACGACGTTCCCGGGGCGCGATCCTGGGGATAATGCTCGCGTGGCGAGCGTTTGAGAGTTTGCGGGGCCACGGGCCCTGCGAGGCCCGCGACGCCCAGCGTTCAGGGACTAGTTCGGCACGGATGTCGCCTCGCACGAGCGCGCCCATGCCCGCCCGACCCGCGCAGGAATCTCAGTCGGCCACGAACCCGCGGAGCGCCTCGAGGCGGGGGTCGATGTCGTCGTCGGGGTGGTCGTGGTCGCCCTCGTCGAGCGGCAGCCCGCACACGATGCACAGACCCGGGCAGTCGTCGCGGTCGAGTGGCGCGACCGGCTCGTTGAGCAGGATCGCATCGCGGATCGCGGGCTCGAGATCCAGCTCGTGGTGATCGGTCAGGACGATGACGCCGGTCTCCTCGTCCTCATCGCTCAGCTTGGCGGCCTTGCCCGTCTTCAGGTCGAGGGACGGCAACGCCTCGTCCTGGATCTCGAAGCCGAGGGGCACCGTGATCGGGCGCAGGCAGCGGACGCACTCGGTCGCGAGCGATGTGCTGAACGCGGCGTCGACGAGCAGGCCGCGATTCGTCCGCGAGACGTGGACGCGACCGTCGATCGGGCCGGCCAACTCGAAATCGTCGCCGCCGTCGAGCTCGGCCCCCGCCACCGTGAAGTCGCGCGCGGAGCCGGTCGAATCGCTGAGCAACCCGGCAACGTTCCAGACCAGCGGGGCGTCCGCGCCGGGATCGCCCGATCGGCGGCTGCCGGGATCGCGCCCGGTCATCGCCGGACGGGCTGGGCCAGGTCCTCGTCCTCGTCCTCGTCCTCGACGTAGGCCCCGCCGTCGACGCCGTCCTGCGGCTCACCGCCGTCCTCGTCCGCGCGCAGGTCGGTCCGCCGGGTATCGAGCAGGTCGATCCCCTTCTTGATGCTCTGGAGCGTCTTGACGACGTCGCCCTCGAGCCCGACGAGCACGTTGACCGCGTAATCGTCGGCGCCGCGCCGGACCTCCTCCGACTCGGCCTGCGCCTCGGCGATGATCCGGCGGCTTTCCGCATCGGCCTGCTGGGTGAGCCCGCGTTCGTCGATCAGGAACGCGGCCTGCTCCTGGGCCTTGGCGACGATCCGCTCAGCCTCCTCCTGGGCCTTCTCGATGATCCGCTCGCCCTCGGAGTTGATCCGCTTGGCAGCGCGCACCTCCTCGGGCACGGCGACACGGAGCTCGTCGATCAGGCCAAGGGCGGCTGCCTGGTCGACGACGACGTTGTTCGTCAAGGGCAGGCGCTTGCCGTTGGCGATGATCGACTCGAGGCGCTCGACGAGGAAGATGATGTCGATCGGAGGGCCCTCCGGCTGGTCGATCGGGGACGGTGGTCGATCGGGGACGGTGGTCAAGGCGCGCCCGCAGGCCCGCGTTGCGCCGGATTATCGCATGGCTCGCCGGTCCCGCGGCGACGAAGTGAACTGCGCCGGGCGCCTACTCGACGACGTCCATCGTGCGGAAGCGCCGATCCGCGACGACGAGGAAGAGGATCCCCCAGGCCGCGACGATTCCGGCCACGACGCCCAGCGGCAGTTCGATGGCCGTGGTCGGGACCTCCGCGTCGGCGAGAGCGACCGCGTGGGTCTGGTAGCCGACGATGGTCGTCAGGATTTGGATGCTCGTTGTCAGGAATGCCTGCGGGACGCCCGCCAGGAATTCGCCGGGTCGGAAGATCGGGAGGTTGGCCACGAACAGCTCGACGAAGGCGGCGATCAGGATCAGGAGGAGCGGCAGGGCGCCGGACCGGAGGAACATCGTGAGGGCAACGGCGAGCGCGATCACGACCATCGTCGTCAGGACCTGGGTGCCGAGCCACAACAGCGCCGAGACGGGAGCGATCGGCGTCGTGACCGGGACCAGCTCCGCGCCGACGATCCGCAGGACCAGGCTCAGGATGACGCCGATCAGAGCGAGGATCGCGAACAGTGCGACCGTGACCGCGAACAGGCTGACGAGCCGGGCGCCGAGGAATCGTCGCCGGTTGCCGGCGGCCAGAA
>JANLYK010000369.1:0-4640 GCA_031365595.1 Chloroflexota bacterium
CAGGTCCGCGACGTCGTCGAGGCGATGGACGCCGATCTCGGGACGCCGCTCCGCAATCTGCGCGTCGACGGCGGGGGAGCGGGCAACCTCGTCTGTGGCCTGATCGCCGACCAGCTCGGGCGATCGATCGAGCGGCCGGCCGTCCGCGAGACCACGGCGTTTGGGGTCGCGGCGATGGCCGGCCTTGCGGTCGGGTTCTGGGCCGATCCAGCGGAGATTGCGGCCATCCGAGCGGTCGAGCGGCGATTCGAGCCGGGTCTCGGCGAGCCCGCCCGGGCCGCCGGCCGGCGGCTCTGGCAGCGCGCCGTCGAGCGAACACGGGGCTGGGCCGCCGGCGATTGACCGGTCCCGATCGGGCCCGTGCGAGCACGATCGGGCGCGATCGACGAAAATACCCCTGTACAAGTCCGTCGTCAGTCGTCTAGACTCCCGCGCGGTAAGGCCGTGGCAGCGCTCACGGCAAGTTCATACGTAGCTCAACGACGACTCGGACTCCTCTCACGGCTGACGCGAGAAAACCCGGAGGGATCGCGCGGCTACCGAGAGGAGTTTTCGTTTCGTGTACAACGACAAAAATCTGACCTGCGCCGACTGCGGCCAGGAGTTCGTGTTCACCGCGAGTGAGCAGGACTTCTACGCACAGCGTGGGTTCACTGAGCCGCGCCGTTGCCCGTCGTGCCGAGCCAGCCGCAAGGCTGCCCGGAACGCCAGTGGCGGTGGGTCGGGCAGCAGCTACGGCAGCTACGGCGCCGGTGGCGGTTACTCGGCCGGTGGCGGCTACAGCTCCGGCGGCGGCGGCGGTGGTGCCGGCGCCGGCGGCTACAGCTCCGGTGGCGGCGGTGGCGGTGGTGGCGGCTATGGCCGAGACCGCGGTCCCCGCGAGATGTTCACCGCAACCTGCTCGTCCTGCGGCAAGGATGCCCAGGTCCCGTTCCGCCCCACCAGCGGCAAGCCCGTCTACTGCTCGGACTGCTTCCGCAGTCAGCGCGGTGGCAGCTCCTATTAACTAGTCCTCTCGGCGCGGACCCGGTCGTCGGGTCCGCCGAACCTTCCGCGAGTTCCCGACCCGGGTCGTCAGCCGACCCGGGTCGTTCGATTCCCGGGCCATGTGCGGGCGACCGCGCCGCGAGCCCGCACCGCGCGAGCCGCGTCCCAGAGCGCCGCGCGCCGCGAACTTGGTCAAATGCCGCCCACAGCGGCGTAAGGCGGACAATGCGGCCGCGAAGGGCCGAATCGGGCCAGGAATTAGCCCGCGGTATAGAACTGACGGACATCGTGTACACATCGGGACCTCGGGTGAAGAGGAGGACCGATGACCGAACGCGAGCTGGATCGTCGAGCAGCACACCGCCTGGCGGTGATCCGCCACGCCCAGGAGGTGACCGGCAACGTCAGCAAGACGTGCCGCTACTACGGGATCACCAGGCAGGCCTACTACAAGTGGCTGCGGCGGTACGAGGCGGGCGGAGTGGCCGCCCTGCGGGACGGCTCCTCACGGCCGCACACGAGCCCCAATGCCACCCAGGCCGAGGTCGTGGGCAAGATCGTCTACCTCCGCCAGACCTACCATTTCGGGCCGCACAAGATCGCGATGTACCTGGAGCGATACCACGAGCTCCGGCTCAGCCCGTCGGGGATCTGGCGAATCCTCAACCGCCTCGACATGAGCCGGCTGCCGGCGTCGCAGCGGTACCGCCGCCACAAGGACCGCTGGAAGCGATACGAGAAGCCGCTGCCCGGATCGCGTGTGCAGATCGACGTCAAGTTCATCGCGCCACTGCCGGGTTCCCGCAAGAAGCACTACCAGTACACCGCGATCGACGACTGCACCCGGATCCGCGTCCTGCGCGCCTACGACCGCTGCAACCAGGCGACCTCGATCCGCTTCCTTGACGAGGTCCTGGCCCGGCTGCCGTTCCGGGTCGAGACGGTCCAGACCGACAACGGGGCCGAGTTCCAGTCCGGCTTCCACTACCACGTGCTCGATCGCGGCATCGGGCACGTCTACATCCGGCCGGCGACGCCGCGCCTCAACGGCAAGGTCGAGCGGTCGCACCGGATCGACGCCGACGAGTTCTACAAGCTCCTCGACGGCGTGGTGATCGACGGGTCAGGCCTGTTCGCCGAGCGCCTGCAGGAGTGGGAGGACTTCTACAACTTCGACCGGCCGCACGGCGGTCTCGGCGGCCAAACTCCATATGAGAAACTGCGCCTGAAGACAGCAAGCCCGATGTGACCGGCCAACGTCAGTTGCACACCTAGTGCAGCGAGTCGGCGAGTGCGATCGCCGCAGCCTGATCCAGTCCGGATTCGAGGCGGTAGGTGATCGCGCCGTCGCTCCACATCAGCGTGTCGCCGACGGTTCGGCGGCTGTCGAAGGCCGGCTGCCCGGCGGCATCGACATAGATGAATTCGTGCGGCGCGCCGCTGACCCACCAGCCCGTGGTGCCCCGGACGCGCACCGGCTCGATCGTCGTGCCCGGGCCGATCACCTTCTCGAAGTACCCGGGCTCGAGCGAGCCGCGGAACTCGGACAGGATCAGCCCGATCGTCGGGTCGGCGGCGGGCGGCAACTCGGGCCCGGCCGGCCAGACGAATGAGACGCGCCGGTCGAGGAGCCACGTCGAGGCCGGTGGTCCGATCGCGGGGTCGGGCGGCAGGACGATCGCGATGCCGGCGACCGATCCTGCGGTCGCGGCTACGATCGGCGTACCCAGGCCGAGGCCGCTCCCGGGCAGATTTGATGCCGAACCGGGCGGTGGGATCGGCGACGGGCTGGCCAACGCGGGGGGCGAGCTCGACGGGGGCGCGCTCGATCCGGGCGCGCTGGCACCCGACGAGGGCACGGGTCCCGGCACGATCCGGATGCCCGGCACGCCAAGCCCGATCGCACCCGCGACGGCAGCGATGGCGAGCACCGCTGCGAGGCCGACGAGCAGGCCGCGCCGGAGGGGCCGGACGTGCGGTCGCCGAATCCAGCCGCGGGCCGCCCCCGCCTCGATCCGAAGCCGAGCCAGGCGGGCCGGGTCGGCCGTCAGCGGGGCCGTGGGCGCCCCTGCCGAGGGAACGGCGAGGTGCCCCGCCAGGTCCCGCAGGGCCGCGGCGAGCTCGTCGTCCGAGCTCGCGAAGGGAACGAGTCGGTCAGTCATTGCTGGTCGTCCCCAGCCCATCGCGCAGACGTCGAAGCGCCCGCGACAGGCGCGACTTCACCGTCCCGCGCGGGACTCCCAGGACCTCGGCCGCCTCGGCCGCGGGCAGCTCGAGCAGGTAGCGGGCCGCGATCACCTCGCGGTCGTCGTCGCGGAGCGCGTTGAGGCCGGCCAGCAGCCACGCCCGCTGCTCGGCGGCGAGGACCGCCGACTCGGGCGACGGGGCCGCGTCGTCGGGCCGGCGATCCTCGGCCGAGCGGAGGGCCAGACCGGCGCGTCGGCCGGCCGACCTCCGTCGATTGCGGGCTTCGTTGGCGACGATCCGGAGCAGCCACGGCCGGAACGGGGAGCCGGCCCGAAACCGCCCGAGCGCGGCATGGGCTTTAACGAACGCCTCCTGCACGGCGTCCTCGGCATCCCCGTCGGGCGCGAACAGGTGAGCGGTCCGGATCGCGACGGCCTGGTGGCGGCGGACCAGCTCCTCGTAGGCCATGACATCGCCTCTCCGTGCGCGTTCGATCTGCGCGGCATCCAGCGCGGCAATCTGCTCGGCGTCGCGGCGCCCGTCGTCTTCCAGTGGAACGGCCCTCCACGGTCAACCGTAGTCCCTACACCGGCGGCGGCGGCGCGGTTCCGGCGGGCCGAATCGAAGCGCGGGACCCGTGGGGGTCGGGCGGTCGAGGCATCGCGGAATCGAACGGCCCCCGGAGGAACTCCGAGGGCCGTCGAGGAAGTCGGGCGGTCCGACTGTCTACTTCAGCTTCTAGATGGCGCTGATCGCCGTGCCGTCAGCGGCGGTCACCCTGACGACACAGCAAGCGTTGGCCACTGGACAGAAGAGTGTCCCCGTTCAGAGCGTGGAGTCGATGCCGCTCCGGCCACATTGACCGTGGCCGGTGCTCCTGGAAGTCTGGCTATTTGAACTGGAAATTCGCGCTATAGATGCTGCCGTCCACGAGTTTGAGATCGAGGCGGTAGCACTTCTGCGCGTACGTCGAAGGTGTCTTCCAGTTGTACTGGTACCGATTGGTCGTGGAGTCGTATGTGAGTCCGCTGTTTGCCGTGGTTGTTTCCTCGATGGTGTCCGTGACGACTCCGGATGGGCAGGTGATCCCCACGGCCTTCGGGTACGTACTGGTGAAGATCGCGAGGCCGCGATTGCCGCCCAGGCTGAACTTCACGGGGAGCGTGCTCCCTGCCTTGGCGATGTTGAGGGTCGGTTGGGCATCCACGGGCGAGAAGAAGCCGGTGAACGGCGAGATGACGAGCGAGCCGCCCTGGGCCGCGTTGGTATAGGTGGCGTTACCGGGGAACGAGGCCGTGACGGTGTAGGTGCCCTGGGCAAGGCCACCGGTCGGGAGCGTCGCCTTGCCCAGGTAGTCGGTGATGGTCGAGTAGCTCTTCGAGGCGGGCCCGGTCAGGGTGAACGTGACCGTTTCGAAGCCGAGCGTCTGTGTCTTCCCGCCGACCGCCGCAGACAAAACGGTCGTC
>JANLYK010000414.1:0-3338 GCA_031365595.1 Chloroflexota bacterium
CTGTCCGGCGGCCAGCGTCAGCGTCTGTCCGTGGCGCTGGCCCTGGTCAACGACCCGGAGCTGATCTTCCTGGACGATCCGACGACGGGCATGGACCCGGCGGCGCGCCGATCGCTCTGGTCGGTCGTCCTCGGCCTGCGCAATGAGGGCCGCACCATCCTCCTGACGACGCACTACATGGAGGAGGCGGAAGTGCTGTGCGACCGCCTCGCGATCATGGACCACGGTCACATCCTCGAGGAGGGCACGGTCGACGAGCTGATCAGTCGGCGGTTCCAGGAGCGGGCCGTCCGGTTCGACGAGATCGAGAGTCTGTTGGACGAGCGCCTTGGGGTGATGGCCGGCGTTTCGTCGGTCAAGCATGAGAACGGCGAGGTCCTGCTCTACACCGCTGACGTGCCGGCGACGATCGGGGCGGTCCTTGCCGCGGCCGAGGCGCTCGGCGTGGAACCGGCCAACCTAGGCGTCCGCAAGGCGTCGCTCGAGGACGTGTTCCTGGACCTGACCGGCCGGGCACTGCGGGACTAGGGGGCTTCCGATGAACGCGCTGCTGCTGCTGACCGTGGCCAATATCAAGAGCTTCACCCGGGATCGCTCCGCCCTGTTCTGGACGCTCGCCTTCCCGCTGACCTTCGTCGTCCTGTTCGGATCGATCTTCTCGGGCGGCAACAACGACCGCTCGATCGGCTTCGCCGACCTCGACGCCACGCCTGTGTCGGGCCAGCTGAAGGCGGCGTTCGGTGTCGTCGAGGGCGTGACGCTCGTCGAGGCGCCCGAGGACGACCTGCTCGCCCGGATGCGCAAGGGCGAGATCGCGGCCGTCATCGTCGTCCCGAACGGCTACGCCGAGACCGTCGCCGCGAAGGCGGCGCCGGCCAATCTGACCGTCTACACCGATCCGAGCCAGGGCCAGGCCGACGGCGCGACCCGCCAGCTTGTCGGGTTCGTCCTGTCGGCCGTCAACCAGGCGGCGACCGGCCAGCCACCGGCGGTCACGCCCGCTTTCCAGTCAGTCCAGACGAATGACCTGACGTTCATCTCGTATCTCGTCCCGTCGATCCTCGGGATGTCGCTGATGCAGCTCGGGGTCTTCGCATCGATCCCGCTCGTGGCCGATCGCCAGAAGCTGATCCTCAAGCGACTCCAGGCCACTCCGCTCCGGCGCTGGCAGCTTGTCGGGTCCAACGTCCTGATGCGGCTGCTGATCGCGATCGTCCAGACCGTGATCATCGTCGGGGTCGGATCCGCCTTCTACAACGTGGAGATCTCCGGCTCGTGGCTCCTGATCGGGGCGCTGATCCTGCTCGGCTCGCTCGCGTTCATCGCCCTCGGCTATGTGATCGCGTCGTTCGCGGCCACGGAGGACGCGGCCAACGGAATGACGAGCGCGGTCCAGTTCCCGCTGATGTTCCTGTCCGGGACGTTCTTCCCGATCGACGCGATGCCCGACGCGCTCAAGACGGTGGCGCGGGTGCTGCCGCTCACGTATCTCGGTGACGGCCTGCGCCAGGTGATGGTCGACGGGACGCCGTTCGCGCCGCTCTGGGTGTGCTTCGCGTTCCTCGCCATCTGGCTGGTGGTCTGCTTCGGGATCGCTGCGCGGTTCTTCAAGTGGCAGTGACGCCGCGGCGCTGAAGCCCGCCGCGCGTTTGGCGGGCTCGGTCTCCTGTCGGGTAGCGCGGCGGGGCGACTCCCGCCGCGCTACCAGCGTTCGTCGTGGACGATGTCGGTGAGGGCCTGCCTCCCGCCGGCCTTGTTCGGCCGGCGCAGTGCGTCGGGATCAGCCGGGTAGCCAAACGACAGCAGGTATTCGCAGTGGCGATCGTCCGGGTAGCCGAGCAGGCGCCGGGCGAGGTCCTGCTCGTAGACGGTCGCCGGGACGCTGCCGATTCCGATGTCCCAAGCCTCGAGCATCATGTTGGCGGCGGCCATCCCGAGGTCGAACATCACCGACAACGGGCTGTCGGCGGCGGAGGGATCTGGAGTCACGAGGGCGACGGCGACTGCGGCCCCGGCGAGATGGTCGGCCCACGGGCCGACGGCCGCGAGCTCGCCGAGATGCTCCCGGTCGCGGCAGACGATGAAGTCCCAGCGCTGCAGATTCTTCGAGCTTGCCGCGCGCCGGCCGGCATTGAGAATCCGGACGAGGTGGTCGGGCTCGAGCGGTCGATCGGCGAACGAGCGGATCACCCGCTTCGAGGCGATCGCGTCATGAACGGACAGGCCGGCGGGCGTCGCGGCCGGCGCGTTCGAGTCGGTCATCCGGCGACCTCCGTTTCGATGGCGTCGACGACGTGCGCCGGTCCGTTCGCCTGGTCCGTGGCAGGCCCTGCGTCGACCGCCGCCGTCGATCGTCGGACGAGCGACCGGAATCCGCCCGGCTCGAGCTCGATCTGGGTCGGCGGCCGGACGACGTCGGGCAGGCGTCGCGCGTCGATCGCCTCGGCCCGGTCGGCGGCATCGTCGGGCTCGAGCGGCCCGCCCAGGACGCGGGCCAGGAACCCGGCCACGGTCCGGCGGTATTCCGGGAACTCATAGAGCCAGGAGTGCTGTCCGCTTTCGATCACGAGCGTCTCGGCCGGGTGCCCGGCGGACTCGGTGACGCGCAGGAGCCGGCCGAGATGGGCGACCGGCACGACCGCGTCCTCGGTGCCGTGCACGAGTAGGACCGGGGCACTGATCCGACGGAGCGCCTCGGACGCCGAGATGTCCGCCACGACGTGACCGCGCGGCCGAAGATAGACCCGGGTCGTGAGCCACGCCAGCGGATAGGCGATCACGTCGGGGAAGGGGAGCCGGGCGAGGCGGAACGTCTGGCGGGTCAGGCGCCACGGGTCGGCCGGGGCGGAGGTCGCGACGACTGCGGCGATCCGGGGCTCGGCGGCGGCCGCCAGGATCGCCCCGATCGCACCCATCGAGTGGCCGAGGATCGCGCCGCCGCTGACCTCGGGCCGGGCGGCGAGCGCCTGCCAGGCCGCGAGCGCATCGGCTCCGAACTCGCCGGCGGTGATCGGGAGGGTTTCGGCGACGTTCGCGCCATGGCCGCGGACGTCGACCGCGAGGCAGTGGAACCCGGCCGCATGAAGGAACTGGACGATCGGCAGGAGCCGATCGCGGGCGGACTCCCAGCCGTGGACGATCGCGACGCCGGGTCCGGCTGCGCCACCGGGCGCCGGAACGAACCAGCCGGGCAGGGTCAGGCCGTCGCGCGAGGGGACGACGATCTCCTCGAAGGCGAGGCCCAGATCGGCGGGCGAGCGCTGCGGGGGGCGCGGCGTCGGGAACCCCGCCCGCATCCGGTAGATCAGCGCGAATCGATAGGCAAGGGCGAACGGGGC
>JANLYK010000420.1:0-2283 GCA_031365595.1 Chloroflexota bacterium
GCCAACGCTCGCGGCCTCGACGTCATTGACGGCACTTGCACCTGGGTGATCCAGGAGCATCGTGAGCTCGTGAAGCTCGTCGACGAGGGCTACACGATCGTCCTCCTCGGCACGCCGAACCACGCCGAGGTCGTCGGGATGCTCGGCTTCGCGCCGGACGCGATCGTCGTCGACGAAGAGGACGAGTGGGAGCAGAAGGTGCCACGCAAGAAGCGGATGGCGTTGATCAGCCAGTCGACCCAGCCGCCCTGGAAGTTCGAGAAGCTCGCCGCCTTCATGGTCGGCCGGAGCCACGAGCTCAAGATCGTCAACACCGTCTGCCCGGTCACGATCCGCCGCCAGGAGGACACGGTCGAGGCCGCCCAGGCGGTCGACCTGATGGTCGTCGTCGGTGGTCGCTCGAGCGCCAACACGAAAGAGCTGACCCGGCTCGTCGGGATCGCCGGCAAGCCCGCGATCCAGATCGAGGGCGCGGCCGACCTGACCGACCCGGCCGTGTTCGCGGGCCGTGCGATCGTCGGGATCACCGGTGGCACATCGACCCCGATCGAGGATCTCCGCGACGTGGCCCAGCGCGTCCTCGAGATCGCCGGCACGCCCGAGACCGCCGGCCACGCCGCCGAGCTCGCCGAGGCCGCCCTGGCCGGCGCCGCGACCCCGGCCGGTCGGACGACCTCGCTGCCCACCTTCGTCCACACCGAGAGCGCGTCGCCCACCTCCGGCGCGGCGTAGGTCTTCATGCCAATCCTCAGGCCGATGGCCTCGCGGAGCTCAGCCTCGGACCTCGGAGATCTCCGGGACGGTTCCCTGTGAGCCGCCGGAGTGAATCCATTCCGGTCGTGGCCGTCGTCGGCAGACCGAACGTCGGCAAGTCCACGCTCTTCAACCGGCTGATCGGCCGGCGCCAGGCGATCGTCGAGGACCGCGCCCGGACGACCCGTGACCGGATGTACGGCGAGGCCGAGTGGAACGGGCGGCGCTTCGTGCTCGTGGACACCGGCGGGCTCGAGGTCGACACCGACGATCCGATCGAGCTGAAGGTTCAGGAACAAGCCCGGCTGGCGATCCGCGAGGCCGACGTCATCGTCTTTCTGGTCGACGCGATCACGGGCCTCACCCCGGCCGACCAGGAGGCTGCCGAGCTGCTCCGGACCGCGAAGGCGCCGGTCATCGTCGCGGTCAACAAGGTCGACAACACCCAACGCGAGGCCGACGCCGCCGAGTTCTGGTCGATGGGCTGGGAGGAGACCTACTCGATCTCCGCCTCGCACGGCCGCGGCACCGGCGACCTGCTCGACGCGGTCGTCTGGAGCCTCCCGCCCGAAACGGAGGCGGAGCTGGCCCGGAAGGCGCGCGAGAAGGAAGCCGATGAGTGGGCCAAGGACGTCGCCGAAGGCCGGCTCGAGCCATACGTCGTCGGCGCCGACGGGAATGCCGTCGATCCGGACGAGGACGACGAAGACGGGCTCGATCGATTCGAGGGCGGCGGGGGAGCGTCGGTCGAGGCGAAATGGGACGCGGCGATCGAGGCCGAGTCGGACGATGCCCCGGCGGCGATCGCCTTCGTCGGCCGGCCGAACGTCGGCAAGTCGTCGCTCCTGAACGCGCTCCTCGGGGTCGACCGGGCGATCGTGTCGGACATCCCGGGCACGACCCGTGACGCGATCGACACGACGCTCGAGTGGGGTCGGAGCGAGGTCGTCCTGATCGACACGGCCGGGATCCGGCGGCGCGGCAAGGTCGCGTCGGGGCCGGCCGCGGAGAAGTACTCGACCCTGCGTGCGCTGAAGGCGATCGGTCGCGCCGACGTCGCCGTTCTCGTGATCGACGCCGTCGAGGGCCTGACCGCCCAGGACGCGCACGTCGCGGGCTACGTCGTCGAAGAGGGCAAGGGCCTCGTCATCGCGGTCAACAAGTGGGACCTCGTCGAGGAGAAGACCGGCAAGACCTTCGACCAGTACGTCGAGTGGATCCAGAACGACGTGCCGTTCCTCGACTTCGCCCCGATCGTGGCGATCTCGGCCAAGACCGGCCAGCGGGTCGGCAAGGTCCTCGAGCTCGCGATCGACATCTGGGGCGAGCGCCGCAAGCGCGTCTCGACCGGGGAGCTGAACCGGATCCTGCGCGCTGCCGCCGATCGCCAGGCGCCGCCGGTCGTCAAGGGCCGCCGGCCCAAGCTGTTCTACGGCACGCAGGCCGCGGTCGCGCCGCCGACGTTCGTCTTCTTCGCCAACGACGCGGCCCTGATCCACTTCTCGTACCGGCGCTACCTCGAGAACCGGA
>JANLYK010000426.1:0-3010 GCA_031365595.1 Chloroflexota bacterium
AGGCCGGCCATCGCCGCCGGAAAGATCACGTCGATCCCGAAGCGCTTCGGCTCGACGATCGCGTCGCCGAGCATCACGCCGGCGAACGTGGCGAGGCTCCACGGGATGAGGGTCGTGACGATGGCCGGGTACCAGTAGCCCACCCAGTCGTAGCGGCCGACGCGCCGGAAGTGGGCGACGGACAGGGCAAAGGCCTCGTCGGTGAGCAGGTGGGCCGCGACCGCGCGCTCGCCGAACGATCGCCCGCGAAACCACGGGGCGAGCGCGGCCGAGTAGAGCGCGTGGCGGGCGTTCAGCAGGAACGTCAGGAGGGCGATCGCCGGCCAGGCAAGGCCGGCCACGACATAGCCGACCGCCGCGAACTGGGCCGCCCCGCCGAACGCGATCAGGCTCATCGCCATCGCCTCGATCGGCGAGAAGTGGCCGACGGTCCGGGCGGTCAGGCCGTAGACGAAGCCGAAGCCGACGGCGCTGACGACGATCCCGAGTCCGTCGATGACCAGGCGTCGACGGGCGGCGCGGAGGACGTCGGGGGCGCCGGAAGATCGGACCGGGTCCGCCCCCGTTCCCGAGCTCAGCGGAGGAACGTCTTCGCGCAGGTCCCGTCGCAGACGACGAACAGGGCATGCTTCTCGACCGCGTAGCCCGCGACGTGGAGGAGGCCCGGGCAGCCGGTGGTCGGGCATTTCCACACCCACCAGCGGTCGTTTGCATCGACCGGCGTCGCCTCGGCAGCGAGCGTTGCGGACAGGCCATCGCGCTCGGCCACGAGGGTCCCGATCCGGGCGGCGCGCTCGGCTTCGGTCTCGCTCGTATAGGGATAGCTCTGGCCGACGTTCGAGGTCACGGACGGCTCCTGAATCGAATGGCGGAGGCCGGTGGCGGCGTCGTGTGAGCGCAGCCCGCCACCGGTGGGTGCGAGTCTAGAGCAATGGCTGTCGCGCCGGAACGACGATGGCTGCGTTGGAGCCTGCGCTCCTCGCTCACGCATCTGCGGATGCGCTCGCTCCGGTCCTCGGGGTCGCCTTGCGCTGACGCACCCATGCGCGACGAACGTAGTCGCGCGGCTGTCGCGCCGCAACGACGACGACGGCCGCGTCGCTCGCTCCTCCTGGGTCGTGATCCGAATTGCGGGTCACAATCGATCGCCACACGCTTGGCGGCACGCTCGTCGGCGGTCGGCGGAGCGTGTCCGGGCGGAATTCGACCCGCGGTTCGGGTCGGCGGGGCCGGGTCGGCATGGACGCGGCGCCGTCCAACGATGCCCTACCAGACGGCGGGCAGGCCGGCGCTGCGCGGGTCGGTGGCGGCGGCGACCGAGCCGTCGGTGCTGGCGGGACCGCCGTCGACCAGCTCGATCGCATGGGCGTGGCCGAGGTTGCCGTTGAACGGGATCGTCCGGGTCACGGGATGGCCCATCGCCTCGAGCTCGTCGAGGACCTCTGCCGCGTAGCGACGCTCGGCCCGGACGTTGACCGGCGGCGCGAAATGCTCCTCGCCATCGACGAACCAGCGCGGCGCCCCGACGGCCGTCGCGACGTCGACGCCGCCATCGACGAGGGCCGAAACGACCTGGGCGTGGACCTGCGGCTGGGCGTCGCCGCCCATCGCCCCGGTCACGATCCACGGCCGCCGCTCGCCGGCTCGGAACAGCATCCCGGGAAGCAGCGTGTGGAGCGTCCTCTTGCCGGGTGCCAGCACATTCGGATGCGCCGGATCGAGCGAGAAGTACGAGCCCCGGTTCTGGTAGTGGATGCCGGTGTCGGGATCGACGACCCCCGAGCCGAAGCCCATGTAGTTCGACTCGATCAGGCTGACCGCGTTGCCCTCCGCGTCGACGGTCGCGAGATAGATCGTCCCGCCCCCGCGCGGGTTGGTCGCGGCAGGCGGGCGAGCGGCCCGCTCCCGGTCGATCTCAGCGGCGAGCTCGGCGACGTAGTCCTTGGCCAGCAAGCGCTCGACCGGGATCTCGAGGAAATCGGGGTCGGTCAGCCATCGATCGCGGTCGGCCATCGCGAGCTTGGCGGCCTCGATCCCGAGATGGATCCAGCGGGCGTCGGCCACGCCAGCGGGTCCGAATGCCTCGGCCGGCGGCGGATCGAACGTCTCGAGGATGTTCAACAGTTCCAGGGCGACGATCCCCGAGCTGTTCGGCGGGTGCGTTGTCACGCGGACGCCGCGATAGTCGGTCGCGATCGGCTCGGTCCACGTGGACGTGTGGGCCTGGAGGTCGTCGACCGTGATCCCTGATCCAATCGCGGCCAGCCCGCGCGCTTGTCGCTCGCCGATGTCGCCGTCGTAGAAGTCGTCGAACCCGACATCGGCCAGCCGCTCCAGAGTGGACGCGAGCGCCGGCAGGCGGACCCGCTCGCCCGGACGCCACGCCCGGCCGTGGGGCCGGTACACCCGCTCGAACCCGGATCGCGAACCGAGCGCGTCGACCACCGGCGCCAGGGCGCTCTCGACCGCCGAGATGAACCCGTCCCAGGCCGGGAACCCGTCCCACGCCAGCTGGATCGCGGGCTCGAGGATCTCGGCTCGCGACAGCCGTCCGTGGCGGTCGTGCGCGTCGCCCCACGATCGAACGGCGCCTGGGACGGTGATCGAATGCGGGCCGCGGTAGGGGAGCGTGGCGAGGCCGCTCGCCCGAAGCGCGCCCGCATCGGCGCTGGCCGGCGCTCGCCCGGAGCCATTCAGTGCCGTCTGTCTGCCGGTGGCCTCGTCCCAGATCAGCCAGAACGCGTCGCCGCCGATCCCGCAGCCCGAGGGTAGGACGACGGACAGGACGGCGTTCGTCGCAATGGCCGCATCGACGGCGGTGCCGCCCGCGCGCAGGATCGCGAGACCGGCGGCGGTTGCAAGATGATGGGGCGCGACCACCGCTCCGTGCCCGCCCCGGACGAGCGGCTGGGGCACCAAGGGTCGGTCGGACATGGCCGGATTGTAGGACCGCGCGCCCGCTACCCTTCCAACGTGCGATCGCTGTACGCCGTCTTCGTCGGGACGTTCA
>JANLYK010000442.1:0-3287 GCA_031365595.1 Chloroflexota bacterium
GGCGCGTCTGTCCCGTCGGTGACTGAGCTCCGTGTCGTGGCGCGCAACCTGAGCCGCGGCACGGAACTCGCGGGTTCCGTTGAGTCCGCCAACAGCCTGTGGGCCAAGTTCATGGGCCTCATGGGCCGGCCCGCGCTCGAGCCGGGCGCCGGCCTGTGGCTGCCCGACAGCAACGGCATCCACATGATGTTCATGCGCTTCGCGATCGACGCGGTGTTCCTCGGCAGGCCCGATTCCGAGGGCGCTCGTGCGGTCGTGTCCGTCCATCCCGGGCTGGCGCGCTGGCGCGGCCTCGTGCCGCTCGTCCGGGGCGCCCACGGCGTCCTGGAGCTGCCCGTCGGGGCGATCGCTGCGAGTGCCACAGTCGTGGGTGATCGGATCGCGTTGGGGTCCTGAGTCGGCATCTTCTTGCCGGGCCGTGGACGCGCGGTTGATCCTCCCCGCGTATCAGATCGCGATGAAAGAGCATCGGAAAATTCCCCATCCGGCCCGTCCATGGCGTCTGGGCGATTGGGCCGTGCTCATTCGTGCCGGGTTGATCCATGAGCGGCATCACGACCCAGTACGTCGAAGGGCGAGGGGTTCCGGAGCGGCGCTGATCCTCCTGGTGCATCAGATCGCGATGAATGAGCATCGGCCAATTCCCCATCCGGTCTGCCCATGGCGTCTGGGCAAATGGGCCGTGCTCGTTCGTGCCGAAATGATCCACGAGCGACATCAGGACCCGGTCAAGTCGATGACCGGTGGTGAAGCGGGCAATGGCATGCTCGAGCGATGTCGTCGCCCGCTGCCCGGATCTCGAGCCGCATCCTCGACCTGGCGTTCCCGGCTCGCTGCCCGGGCTGTGGCCGCGAGGGTGCTGCGATCTGCGACGCCTGCCGGCGCGCGCTCGACGTCCGCCTCGAGCAGCCCGCGGGCGTTCCGATCGGCCTGCCATCGACCATGCCGGTTGGGATTCTCCAGCTCGAGTGGGTCGCCCCGTTCGGTGGTGTCGTTCGACGTGCGCTGCATGAGCTGAAGTACGGCGGGGAGACGCGTCTCGCCGTTCCGCTGGGCCAGGCGATCGCGCGACGCTGGTCCCGCGTCACTGCCGGCGGCGACGTCCTCATCCCGGTGCCCGTCCACGCCGATCGAGCGCGACGGCGCGGCTACGACCAGGCGGAACTGCTTGCCCGGGCCGCCGCCGCCGAGCTCGGCCTGCCGTGCGCCACGATCCTCGAGCGCGCACGGGCGACGATCGCGCAGTTCGATCTGGATCGCGCGACGCGGGCGACCAATGTCCACGGCGCGTTCCGGCTGCGGCCGCGAGTTCGTGGCGGCGGCGCGGACGACGCGGCCGCCCATCCCCTGGCCGGACGCTGGATCGTCCTTGTCGACGATGTCGTCACGACTGGTGCGACGCTGTCCGCATGCGCGGCGCCGCTTCTGGCCGCCGGCGCGATCGGCGTCTCGGCCGTGACGGTCGCCCGCGAGCGCTGAGCGGTTCGAGGCGCGAGCGGCCGCGGCGCGTGATGCAGATCGGTTGGATCCCTCGTCGGGGGAGTTCCGGCCGGACCGGGTGTAGACTCGAGGCGTCGGCGGCCCGCCCCGTCGAGCCGCCCTCGGGACCATTCCGTTCCGCCGCGCGCGAGGCCATCCGCCTCGGGAGGTGACCGTGAGGACGATCGTCAAGGGCAAGAATTTCGATGTCCCCGATTACGTCCGCGAGTACACCGAGCGCAAGATCGCGCGGCTCGAGCGGATCCTGGACGATCGGAGCGATGCCCTCGTCGAGCTCTCGGTCGAGCAGCACCGCAGCGCCGCCGTGTCGCACATCGTCGAGGTCAGCCTGGTCATCGACGGCAAGACGCTTCGAACGCACGCCGCCGGCCCGACCCACCACGAGGGAGTCGACGAGGTTGTCGACAAGCTGGAACGGCGGGCGGTCGATCATCGCGAGAAGCCTAGGGTGCGATCCCGGCCGGACGAGGAGAAGAACCTCCTCAGGAAGATCGCCGACGGCACCGCGGAGCCCGGACGCGAGGTCCGGATCGTCAAGACGAAGCGGTTCGCGATCGAGCCGATGTTCGAGGAGGACGCCGCGGCGCGGATGGACGAGCTGGGCCACCAGTTCTTCGTCTATGTCGACGCCGAGAGCGAGCGCGTCCAGGTCCTGTACCGGCGCAAGGACGGCGACCTCGGGGTGATCGCGCCGGTCGTCGGCGGTGAGTACACCAAGGGTCGATCCTCGGGCCGCGGGAACGGGCGCCACTGACGCTCGGGACGTCGTCGGCCCGTCGTCAGGTCGTCGTCCCGTCCTCGATCGGTCGCGCTCGACGATAGATGCCGGCCTCGCGGACCATCAGTCGGCCATCGACGAGGTAGCGGCGGAGCGCCGCGACGTCCGGGTGGAGGAGCGCGAGGCGCATGTTGACCTCCTTCTCCTCGTACGCGCGATTCTCCGGGAAGCACCGATCGAGGATCACCGGCAGCAGCAGGTCTCGCTTGCCCGCCTTGGCCGGGATCGACACGAGCCGATCATCGCGGAGGAAGGCCCGAACGACCTTCTCGCGCTCGCTGAGGCGGCGTTCGCCCGGCTGATCGTCGCCCGGCCGCTCCGGATCGCTCACCCAGCGACCGTACCAGATGGCGGCGGCTACGATGGCCGACATGGGTCCCGACGGACGCCGGATGGGCGTCCACCTCGCGCTCGGCGACGGCCTGGTCGCGGCCGCGGATCGGGCCGCCGCGATCGGCGCGACCGCGATCCAGATCTTCACCGACAACCCGGCGACGTCCCGCCGGCGAACCGGTCCGTCGCCCGAACTCGACGCGTTCCGTGGCCGCCTCGCGGAACACGGCATCGCCCCCGTGGCGATCCATGGCTCGTACTTGATCAATCCGGCGGCGGCCGACGACCAGCTCCACGCACGTTCGATCGAGCTCCTCGCGTCCGAGATGCGCGTGGCCCGGACGCTGGGCGCCCGGTTCGTGAACATCCACATCGGGTCGCATCGCGGGGCGGGGATCCCGGCCGGAGTTGCGCGCCTCGTGGCCGCAATCCAGCAGGCTCTCGCGATCGCGCGTGCAACATCCGAAGTGCCGGGCGCACCGGAGGCGATGATCACGCTCGAGAACTCGCCCGGTGGAGGCGGCGGCCTCGGGGTCGACCTTGACGAGCTCGCGGTGATCGCGGCCGCGCTCGACGCAGCTGGCGTGCCACGTGAGCGGGTCGGATTCTGCCTCGACACGGCCCATGCGTGGGGCGCCGGGCTGGACCTCGCCGACCCCGCGATCACGGATGCGTT
>JANLYK010000461.1:0-3116 GCA_031365595.1 Chloroflexota bacterium
TCGCCCGCTACAGGCCGATCGTCCGTCGGGCCGCGTTCCGCTCCGCGCCGCGCGTCACGAACGAGCCGGAAACGGACCGCGCGGTCAACCTCGGAAAGTCGACGCCGACGACGCGGTGGTCAGCCACGTCTTCGCGGTCGACGACTTCGAGCGCCTGATCCGGGACGACCCGATATCGGGACGATCATCCTCCGGAACCTGGCGAAGATCATCGGCGATCCGGCCCAGCGCCTGACCCGCGAGCTGGCGATCCTCGCCGGCCGATCAGCGTGCGGCGGGTGCGCCGTGCTCCCAGCCCTGGGCCGGCAGTGCCTCGCAGCGGAGCGGCTTGTCCTGTCGATAGCCCAGCGCGTACTCGGCCTGGATCACCGTGTGCAGCTGGCTCGTGCCCTCGTAGATGACCGCCGCTTTCGAATTTCGCAGGTAGCGCTCCACGGGAAACTCATTGGAGTAGCCGTTTGCGCCATGGACCTGGATCGCGTCCATCGCCGACTGGACCGCGTGTTCCGTCGCGTGCCACTTCGCAAGTGACGTCTCGCGTGTGTTCCGGAGACCCTGGTTCTTCAGCCACGCAGCTCGCCACACGAGGAGCCGGCCCATCTCGGTCCCGGCCGCCATCTTCGCGAGCATCTGCTGGACCAGCTGGTGGCGGCCGATCTCCCGGCCGAACGTCTCGCGCTCGTGGGCGTACCTGAGCGAGGCGTCGAGACAGGCCTGGGCAAGGCCGACGGCCCCGGCCGCGACCGTGAACCGGCCCTGGTCGATCGCGCTCATCGCGATCAGGAAGCCCTCGCCCTCCTCGCCGATCCGGTGCTCGGCCGGCACGACACAATCGTCGAGGTTGATCAGGCCCGTGTTGCCGGCCCGGATCCCGAGCTTGCCATGGAGCGTCCCGGTCGTCAGCCCCGTCATCCCGCGCTCAAGGAGGAACGCCGTGACGCCGCGCCAGCCCTTCGCGCGATCGACCGAGGCGAACACAAGGAAGTGGTCGGCGAGGTCGGCCAGGCTGATCCAGATCTTCTGGCCGTTGAGCCGGTACGAATCACCGTCACGCCGGGCGGTGGTCGCGAGGTTCGCCGCGTCCGTGCCGACGCCCGGCTCCGTCAGCCCGAACGTCGCGAGCTTGTCGCCCTTCGCCTGCGGCACGAGCCAGCGGGTCTTCTGCTCGTCGGTCGCCCACTGGAGGAGAGCCAGCGAGTTCAGCCCGACGTGGACGCTCTGGACGACCCTGAACGCGGTATCGGCCCGCTCCAGCTCCTCGCACAGCAGGGCAAAGCTGACGTAGTCCATCCCGGCGCCGCCCCACGCCTCGGGGATCGGGGCGCCGAGGAAGCCCTGCTCCGCCATCTTCGCGAAGAGCTCGCGGTGGACCTCGCCCTTCTCGTCCCATTCGCGGATGTGGGGCAGGATCTCCGCCTCGGCGAACGCGCGGGCGGCCTGTTGGACGAGGCGGTTCTCGTCGGTGAGCGCGAAGTCGACCATGGCCGAATGCTAGCCCGGGCCCGGTGCGCTCGTCGGGGCACCGCGCCCGCTGGCATACTCGATCACATGACCGATGCCGCTCCCTCCCCCGCCCTGCCCGCCGACCTGGCCACCGTCGCCGACCACCTGACGCCCGTCCTGGGCCGCTACTTCGAGCGGAGTTGGAGCCACGGCGAAGGTCATCGCCTGTTCGATACGAGTGGCAAGGCGTACCTCGACTTCGCGAACGGAATCGCGGTCACCGCGCTCGGTCATCACCACCCGCGGGTGACCGCTGCGATCCACGCCCAGGTCGACCGACTCATCGGGCCGACCGGCGCGATGGGCTATGCCGAGCCGGTCGTCCGCCTCGCCGACATGCTGACCGCGACCCTCCCCGACCCGATCGACAGCGTGATGTTCCTGAACTCCGGGTCCGAGGCGATCGACGGTGCCTTGAAGCTCGCCCGGCGGGTCACCGGCCGGCCAGGGATCATCGCGTTCCGGGGCGGCTTCCACGGCCGGACGTTCGGGGCGACGTCGGTGACCACCTCGTCACTGAACTACCGGACCGGCTACGAGCCACTCCTGCCGGGTGTCTATTTCGCTCCGTATCCGGCGGCCTACCCGGACTTCGACGGCGACGACGAGCGGGCATCCGAGGCCTGCCTCGCGATCTTCGGATCGCTCCTCGAGACCGTGATCGCACCCTCGATGGTCGGCTCCGTCCTGATCGAGCCCGTCCTCGGCGAGGGTGGCTACAACCCTGCCCCGGCCTCGTTCCTGCGGGGGTTGCGCAAGATCGCCGACCAGCACGGAATCCTGCTCATTGCCGATGAGGTCCAGACCGGCTTCGCCCGGACCGGTCGGATGTGGGGCTTCGAGCACGCCGGGATCGTGCCCGACGTCGTGGTCATGGCCAAGGCAATCGCGAACGGGCTGCCGCTCTCGGCAATCGCCACATCGCGCGCCCTGATGGAGCGCTGGGGCAAGAGCGCCCACGGCTCCACGTACGGCGGCAACCCCGTCGCGTGCGCGGCCGGGATCGCGGTCCTCGAGACGATCGCCGCCGAGGGCCTGATCGAGAATGCCGCCGCACGCGGAGCGGAGCTTCGCGCCGGCCTCGCCCGCATCGCCGCGGAGGAGCCCCGGATCGGCGATATCCGCGGGCCGGGCCTGATGGTCGGTGTCGAATTCGTCAAGGACCCCGCCACGAGCGAGCCCGACGGCGCGACGGCCAAGGCCGCGATCGCGCGGGCGGCCGACCTGGGCCTGCTCGTGCTGACCTGCGGAACGGTCGGTCAGACCATCCGCTGGATCCCGCCGATCGACGTGACCGCCGCCGAGATCAGCGAAGCGGTCGAGATCTTCGGCGAGACGCTCCGAACGGTCTGAGTCGACCTGCCCCGGACGTGGCGAAGCGCCCGTCGCAGTCGGACGGGCGCCTCGTGGCGGATCGGGTTGTGGCAGGCGGCTCGAATGGCCGCCCGCTCAGCGCGCGATCAGCGGATGCCGAACGCGGTCAGCGGTTCTGGGTGAGGAACTTCATCACGTCGTCGAGCCGGAAGCGACGGTCGCCCCGCTTGCAGACGCGATAGAAGGGCAGCTCGCCACGATCGCCGAGGCGCTTCACTGTGTTGACGTGGAGATGGAGC
>JANLYK010000476.1:0-2502 GCA_031365595.1 Chloroflexota bacterium
TGGCCCGCGGATGCGCCCACGGTCGTGCCGAGCGTCCCGGGCTCGTCCGACCTGGGCCGGGCCGACCTCGTCCGGAAGATCGAGCAGAGCCAGCGGATCGTTGCCCGGTCCGCTCGACTGGTCGCCGGCCACGAAGAGGACGCGTGCCCGCTCGATCACCCGCTCGTCGGCCGCCTGCGCTGCGGCGGGTGGCTCCTGTTCGCCGGTGTCCACGACGTGATGCATCTCGAGCAGCTCCACCGGATCGCGGACGGGCTGTCCCCGGACGGGCGCTGACGCCGACTCGTCAAAACGAATCCCAGGCCGTCGTTAGCCGGTGATCCGAGGGGACTCAACCGCATGTTGAGCGCGGAGCAAGGTCGCGTTCTTGACAGGAGTTTCCTGAAGAGAACGGTAGGTAACTCGGCGCTGCCTGACGTCCGGGTGCGATTCATTTGACAAGTCATGGCCTCGGGTCTCGCTCCCGGCGCCTCGGACTGCTTGCCTCGTCGAACGAGTCCGTCGGCTAGAATCCGCGTCATCGCCGCCAGGAGTCCCCGTTGCTCGATCAATCCGCCAGCGCCAGCGCCAATCGACGGGTCTTCCGGTCCAAGGTCGACGGCCTCCGCCCGACCTACGGATTCGACGACGTCTCGCTCGCGCCCGGGACGTCGACGATCGAACCCGCCGATGTCGTTCTCGGCCAGGAATTCTGCGGCATCCCCCTGGACATTCCGATCCTCGCCTCGGCAATGGACGCGGTCGTCGATCCGCGCTTTGCCGGCGCCCTCGCCGCCCTGGGCGGGCTCGCGATCATCAACCTCGAGGGCGTCCAGACCCGCTACGACGAGCCCGCCGAGATCCTCGACCGGATCGCCGCGGCATCGGACGCCGAGGTCCAGGACCTCCTCGCCGAGGTCTACGCGACGCCGATCCGCGAGGAGTTGATCGCCCGCCGGATCGACGAGACCCACGCCGCCGGCTCGAAGGCCGCCGTCTCGGCCACGCCCGCCGCCGCCCGCCGGTTCGGGGCCTTCGCCGCTGAGCACGGCGCGGACCTGTTCCTCGTCCAGTCACAGGTCAGCAGTGCCCGCCACCTCGCCAGCGGCTACGACCCGCTCTCGCTCGAGGAGTTCACCCGGTACATGCCGATCCCCGTGGCGGTCGGCAACACGACCAACAGCGAGGCCGCCTTTGCGCTGATGGAGCAGGGCGCCGCCGCGGTCTTCGTCGGGGTCGGGCCCGGCGCGGCGTGCACAACCCGCGAAGTGCTCGGTCTTGGCGTCCCGCAGGTCACCGCGATCAGCGACGTGGCCGCGGCCCGTGATGCATTCCACGCTGAGACCGGGCGCTACGTGCCGGTCGTTGCCGACGGCGGCATGCGTCGCGGCGGCGAGCTCGCGAAGGCTCTCGCCGCCGGAGCCGAAGTGCTGATGCTCGGCTCGCCCCTGGCCCGCGCCGAGGAGGCCCCCGGCCGCGGCATGAACTGGGGGATGGCCGCGCCGTCGCCGACGCTCCCGCGCGGGACCCGGATCAAGGTCGGGACGATCGGCTCGCTCGAACGGATTCTGCTCGGGCCCGCCCACGTCAGCGACGGCTCGGAGAACCTCGTCGGCGCGGTCCGCCAGTCGATGGCGGCCCTCGGGGCCGGCACGATCCGCGACATGCAGCGAGTCGAGATGGTCTACGCGCCGTCGGTCGCGACCGAGGGCAAGTCCTGGCAGCGAGGCCGCTGACGGCTCCCGACGACGACGCGCCGACCCGCGGCCCGGCTGCCGCTCACGGTCTCGCCCGGGGCACGGATCGCTCGCCCGCTCTCGACGCCGACATGGCCGCCGACGACCGGTTTGCGCGGCTGCGGACGCGCGGCCGGCGATCCGGGGAGCTGCGCCTGGTCACGGTCGGGTTCGTCGCCGAGCCCGACGGCACGATTCTCGTTGCCGCCGGCGCGCCCGACAGCGCGTGGGCCCGCAACCTCCTTGCCGACCCACTCGTCGACGTCACGATCGGCGGCGCCACGTTTGCCGGCCTGGCGGAGCCGCTCGACGATCGCGATCCGCGTCGCGGCCGGGCGGTGCGCGAGCTGATCCTGCGCTACGGCACCCCGTCCGAGGGGCTCGGCAGCGGTCCGATCTTCGCCATCCGACGACGCTGAGCGGCGCGGGTCACCTCGATCGATCTCGTTGATCAGGATCACGACCAATGTGCGAGCCGTGAGGCCAAACGGACCTTCGATGTGTCGCCGCGCGTGACTGCCCCGCACGCGCATCGTGGATCCGATCAACGCCATCGATCAGGCCGGGTCCGGTCCAAGCGCCCGAACGAGCCATGGATGGCCGAGCCACGCGATCCCTACCTCCGGGCAGTGTCTCTCCAGCCGAAGCGGCGCCGACCTCCTCCTCCACGGCGCCGCTTCAGCATGTCCGCGATTCGACATCGGGGCCGGAACCGGTCACACGAGCGCTCGTCGACCGTCTGGACAGCAGGGAACTACGTCATCGGTCGTAACGCGTCGATGGCACC
>JANLYK010000496.1:0-3751 GCA_031365595.1 Chloroflexota bacterium
GACCGACAGCCGGGCGACCGCCGAACTCTGGCCGGCCCTCGTCGCCGCCCTCCAGCCGAGCGGCGCGACGACCGCGGTGATCCGGCGCGGGCCGAGCGCGCGGACGCTCAGAATGACCCGGGTCGCCGCCGGAGTGGCGTCTCAGCTCGCCGCCACCGCCGGCCCGCCGAGCCTGGCCGGACCGGCCCGGGACCATGCCCGGGCGACGGCCGAGGCCGCCCTGTGGACACTCGACCGCCTCGCCGATGACGGCTGGCGGGCGATCATCGGGGATGGGCCCGCCGACGTCGCCGGCAGCCGGATCGGCGCCGACGCGGTCGCGGAGCGCTCCGATTCGTTCGACCCGCTGGCCATCGAGCTGAGCCGGGTCGGCCAGCCGGGCTGACCGTCAACGGCTGGCTGTCAGCCGCCCGACACCGCCGGGATCACGTGCACCGTCGCACCCGGTGGGAGGACCGTGTCGAGCGCGGCCTGCTCCCCGTCCACGAACACGTTGATGTGCTCGCGGAGGACCGGCCCGCTGTCGACGAGACGGTTGCGCAGGCCCGGTGCCTGCTCGTCGAGCCGATCGAGCGCCTCGCGGACCGTTGCGGCCTCGACCACCGATGTCCGGATCGTTCCCGCGATCATCGCCACGAGCGAGCGCGGCAGGATGACGGTCACGGGCACGGTGATCAGTCGACCTCGATCGCCTGGACGCCAAAGATCGAAGGCAGGTGGTCCGCGATCAGCTGCCACGAGGCGCCCTCGTCGGCCGACCCGTACAGCTGCCCGGTGCTCGTCCCGAAGTAGATCCCGGCCGGGTCGCCGCGATCGACCGAGAGCGCCTCGCGCAGGACCCCGACGTAGGCGTGCTCCTGGGGCAGGCCGTCGCCCTGGCGCTCCCATGTGTCGCCGCGATCCCGCGTGCGCCAGGCCGCGAGTGCGCCGTCCGGCGCGATCCGGCCCTTCTCCGGGTCGGTCAGCGGCACGACCCAGGCCGTTGCGGGGTCGCGCGGATGGGTGCCCATCACGAACCCGAACTCCGACGAGAGTCCGGCGCTGATGTCCTGCCACTGTCGCCCGCCGTCGGACGATCGATAGACGCCGCAGTGGTTCTGCTGATAGAGCATGTCGGGCTCGCCGGCGGCCATCACGAGCTTGTGGACGCATTGTCCGGTCTCCGGCCAGGGATCGGGCTGGAAGCAGGCGGCGACGCCGCGGTTGCGGGCCTCCCAGGTTGCGCCGCCGTCCTCCGTCGCGAATGTGCCGACGGCGCTGATCGCGACCCACATCCGTTCCGGGTCGGTCGGGTGGGGGACGATCGTGTGGCAGATCAGGCCACCTGCGCCGGGTTGCCAGTCGGGCCGGCTCGGGTGCTCGCGCAGGCCTACGACGTGGCTCCAGGTCGCGCCGCCGTCATCGCTCCGGAAGAGGCCGGCCGGCTCCACCCCGGCGTAGATCGAACCGTGGGCCGGCGTGACATTCCAGACCTTGGGGATCGTCGGGCCGTCGTCGCCGTAGGTCAGGCCCTCCGAGGAGTGGCTCCACGTCTCTCCGAGATCGTCGCTCCGGAACACGGCCGGACCGAACCACAGCGAGCCGCCGCCGGCATAGATCGAGCGGGTGGTCGGGTCCCACTGGAGGTCATGGATCGGCCAGCCCTCGCACAGCGGCTCCGAGACGGACCAATCGCGCCGATCGGCGCCGCCGTCGAGAATGAAGGCGCCTTTGCGCGTACCGACGAGGAGCAGCGTGCGGGTCATCGAGGGTCCTCCTGGCGGTCCGGCGGTCGTCACGAGGTCTGACGGCGACCGAGCGCAAAACTCATCGGCCGGGCGCTACTGACCGGCCTTGAACGGATAGACGACCCACCGATCGGTCGTCTCGACATGGTGGTCGGGCGAACCGGGCACGCGCGACCGGTCGGGCTTGTAGTGAAGGACCGCGGTCGTCGGCTCGCCGCCGGCCTGGCGAACCCGCTCGGTCACCGCATGAATCGTCGTCCCGCTGTCCCAGACCTCGTCCACGATCAGGACCCGCTGTCCGCGGAGCAGGGGATCTGCCGGAAACTGGAGGAAGGTCGGGTGCGGTCCGGGCTTGCCCTCGTCGTCGTAGTACTCGACCGCCGCGACGAGGATGTTCCGGATCCCGAGCCGATAGGCGAGCATCCCGGCCGGGACGAGGCCGCCGCGCGTGATCGCGAGCATCACGTCGTATTCGCCGCGGACCTGCGTCGCGAGGGTCGCGACCATGTCCGCCAGGGCTTCCCACGTGACGATGTCCTTGTCGGCGTCCGTGACGGCGCGCTCCGCGTCGTCGGGGATCACGGCACTCATTCGGGTCTGCTCCTCAGGTCGTGGCGGCGCCGGCCGGCCCGCTTCGCCGGATCCCCTCGATCGTCGTCGGGTCGTCGAGGGCCGACAGGTCGCCCGGATCGAGACCCAGCCAGGCGGCCCTGATGACGCGTCTCATGATCTTGCCCGATCGAGTCTTCGGCAGGGCGGCCACGATGACCACGGCCTCGGGTTTCAGGGTCTTGCCGAGGTCGGCGACCACGCGCCGTGCGATCGCGGCTCTGAGCTCGTCGTCGTCGGTCTCGCCCCGGGCGATCGTACAGACCACGACGATCGCCTCACCCTTGACCGCGTGCGGCACGCCGATCGCGGCGGCCTCGATGACGCTCGGGTGGGCGGTCGCGGCCGCCTCGACCTCGGCCGGCCCGACGCGCTTGCCCGCGACCTTGAGCGTGTCGTCGGAGCGGCCTCGGATGTACCAGTAGCCGTCGGGGTCGACGATCGCCCAGTCGCCGTGGACCCACGTCCCGGGCAGCCGGCTCCAGTACGTGTCGAGATAGCGGTTCGGGTCCTGCCAGAAGCCGCGGGTCATCCCCGGCTGGGGCGCCCGGATCACGAGCTCGCCGACCTCGCCTCGAAGGCTGGTTCCGTCGGCGGCGACGACATCCGCCGCCGTCCCGATGCACGGTCCGTTGAACGAGGCGGGCTTGATCGGTGTCAGCAGGTTGCAGCCGACGATCCCGCCGCTGACCTCCGTTCCGCCCGAGTAGTTGACGACCGGCGCCCGGCCGCGACCCACTTCGCGGAAATACCACCACCAGCTCTCCGGATCCCACGGCTCGCCCGTCGAGCCCAGGACGCGCAGGGCCGACAGGTCGTGAGCGCGGACGGGCTCCGGGCCATGCGGGATGAGGGCACGAATGACGGTTGGCGAGAGGCCCAGGTGGGTCACCTTGTGGCGCGCGGCGAGGTCCCACAGCCGATCCGGGCCCGGGAAGTCGGGGGCGCCCTCGTACAGGACGAGCCGGGCGCCGAGCAGGAGGGACCCGGAGATCGCCCACGGACCCATCATCCAGCCGAGATCAGTGAACCAGAACAGAGCGTCGCCGCGGCGCAGGTCGAACGTGTGGGCGAGGTCCTGGGCGGCCTTGATCGGGAAGCCGCCGTGGACGTGGACCGCGCCCTTCGGGGTGCCGGTCGTGCCCGACGTGTAGATGAGCATGTACGGTCGCTCGGGATCGGTTTCGAGGGCGTCGTCCGGACCAGCCTCGTCGATCATCGCCGCCCGAGCCGCGTCGATCGAGACGTCCCACCAGCGGTCGCGCTCGGGATTCCAGGGCGTCGCCGCGGCGTTCGCGTCGGCTTCGGCTTCGTCGCTCCGGCTCGCGGCGGCCCGGTCGGACGAGCTCGTCCGGCGGCCCAACCGGCGAACCACGATCACCCGCTGGATCGCCGGCGCGAGGGCGGCCGCAGCA
>JANLYK010000502.1:0-3793 GCA_031365595.1 Chloroflexota bacterium
TCGAGCGGTTCCGCCGTCGCGCCGGACGCCATCAGCCGGATCTGGTCGGTGACGCGGAGGGTTCCGGCCGCCAGCCGGACATAGACGATCACGCCCTTGAACGCGTCGTAGTGGCTGTCGAAGATCAGGCCCTGGACCGGTTTCGTCGGGTCACCCTTGGGAGCCGGAATCCGGGCGACGATCGCCTCGAGGATCTCGGGCACGCCGGTGCCGTCCTTGGCGCTGGCCAGGATCACCTCCTCGCGCGGGATCGCGAGGACGTTCTCGAGCTCGTCCATGATCGTCTCGGGGTCGGCCGAGGGCAGGTCGATCTTGTTGAGGACCGGGATCAGGGTCAGCCCCTCGCGCATCGCGAGGTGGACGTTGGCGAGGGTCTGGGCTTCGATCCCTTGGGTCGCGTCGACAACGAGGATCGCGCCCTCGCAGGCCTGGAGGCTGTGGCTGACCTCGTAGGCGAAGTCGACGTGGCCGGGCGTGTCGATCAGGTTCAGGCCATACACCAGGCCGTCGTTGGCCTGATACTCGAGGCGGACCGCCCGGGCCTTGATCGTGATTCCCTTCTCGCGCTCGAGGTCCATCGAGTCGAGGACCTGGCTCATCATGTGCCGGCCCTCGACGGTGTGGGTCAGCTCGAGGAGCCGGTCGGCCAGCGTCGACTTCCCGTGATCGATGTGGGCGATGATCGAGAAGTTGCGGAGGCGCGACTGGGGGATCGGGTCGCCGTGCGGCGCGCTCACGGGACCGACCATGACCGGAGGAAGATGGGGCCATGAACGTCCTCGTTGGCGAACATCTGGCGGCCACCTACTTCGCGGAGTACCAGTTGCTCCGGAGAGAGCTCACGGATGTCCTCACGGATGAGGACCTGGTCTTCCGACCTGCCCCTGGCGCCGCGAGCCTCGGCGAGTTGTGCCGCGAGATCGGCGACATCGAACACTCGTATATCGACGCCTTCAGGACATTCCGGCAGGATTTTGGGTGGCGGAACCCCGATCGGGACGTCGAGCACCGGGTCGCGGCGCTCTCGACCTGGTACGCGGACCTCGACCGGGAGTTGCACGGGGCTCTCGAAGCCCTCACCGATGACGACGTCGCCAACCGACGGATCTTGCGGCACGACGTCGATGTGGATGACTTCTCGCCTCTTCCCGAGCAGGAGCTGGACATCTATCGCGAGGCGCTGCTGATCTTCTACGCGAAGGTCAGCATCTATCTCGAGATCATGGGCAGAGAGCTGCCGGGACATTGGGGCCCCTGGATCGGGTAAGGACGCCCCGTGGTCGACTCGTCGAGCGGATGGTCGACGGTTGACCTCGACAGCCGGCGACGATCGGGCTGGACGCGGGCGTCGTCGGTCCTGGGGGATGGTCACGACGCGGGAGTGTAGCCGGTCCACCGAGGCGGCCTGCGGGTCAGCGGCCGCGTGTCCGGGGCTCAGCCCGACTGGATGGCCGCCAGCAGCGCCACGCCGGACGCGATCGCGATGATGCCGGCGACCTGGATCCGGCGGAGGCGCTCGCCGAACGCCAGGACCGAGACGATCGCGGCGATCGCCCCGAACTGCGACGACGTGACGGCCGCGACCGCGATCCCGTCGCGAGCGCCGAACGCGTACACGGCCGTGCCGATGATCTCGGCGAGGGCGATCAGCGTGACGAGCGGCAGCGCCTCGCGGGTCAGGCGCAGTCGCCCGGTGAGGAGGAGCGGCAGCGCGACGAACACGAAGCCGGCCAGGCGAGCCGGCAGGATCGACCAGACCAGTGGCAGGGTCGCCCCGATCCGGGCGCTGGCGTACAGGTTGATCCCGAACGCGAGCGCCGCAGCGATCGCGATGATCGTTGCCTTCCGACCCGGATGACCGGGCGCGGCAGGATCGGCCACGGCCGGATCGGCCGCAAGCCCGCCCGGCTCGGCCACGGCCGCCTCGTCGCGACCCGACGACGCGAGGATCACGCCGATCGCGATCGCGGTCAGCACGACCGCGGCGGCGATCCCCACCTGCTCTCCGAGGAGGATCGAGATGACGGCACCCATCGCCCCCTCGGTCGAGACGATCGGCGCGATCACCGCGACCTTGCCCGCCTTGAACGCCGTGTAGGCAAGGAGCAGCCCGACGACATTGCCGGCGCCGGAGATCCCGAGCAACAGCAGGGCGTCGGACGTCAGATTCGCGCCCGCCCCGCCGACGATCGTGGCCGGGACCGCGATCAGGACGCCGATCAGCATCACCCAGCCGACCGTCGCCCAGGACCCGATCAGGCGCGCCGAGCGGGCGGCAGCGATCGACGAGGTGGCCCAGCACAACGCGGCGCCAAGGCCGCCCAGAATCGCAAGCATGGTTGGGAAGTCTGCCCGATGGGGCGTACCAGTGGACTGCGGCCTCGCTCGGTCCGCGGTCTCCGGTCTGATGACGCCCCGTCATGACCGTGTGTCAGACCAGCCCGAAACTGGCCCGCGTGGACGAACTTCTCGTTCTTCGCCGCCGCATCCAGGAAGCGTTCGCCCGGCGCAACGAAGAACCGCTGGGCAGCCCGGCGTGGCAGGCGGCAGATGCGGAGCTCGAAGCGCTGCACCGGCGGGTCTGGAAGCGGCACGATCTCGATCCAGTCGCCTGGCGCGCCATCCGAACTTGAAGCCCGGCCCCAGGTTGTGGCCGTTGGTCATGCGCCAGCGCCTCTGATAGGATGCGCCTTCGTGCTCGACACCGATCCGTGTCGGGCCTCCATGTCCCGGACACCCTCCTGAGAGGATCGAACCCTTGGCCAAGACGCCCCGCGCCTGGACGGGCGCACGAACGCCCTCCGGACTGAAGCGGGTCCGCCAGGCTGAACGCCGGCACGCGATCCTTCAGCCTCGGCGGACCGCCGCGAAGACCTTCGTCGCGAGCGCGCTGACGGCAGCCACCTCGGGTGGCGACGCCGAGACAGCAGCGGTCGCTCTCGCCGCGGCCCACGCCGCCCTCGATCGGGCCGCCAAGAGCGGCGCGATCCACGCGAATGCCGCAGCCCGCCGCAAGTCGCGCCTTACCCTGAAGTTCAACGCCGCGACCGGTGGCGTCGCCGTTCAGACCTCGGGTCGCGTCGTGAAGACGACCTCGAAGGCCCAGGCCGCGAAGGCTGCGAAGGCCCGGATCTCGGCCGGCAAGGCGAACAAGGCCAAGGGCGCCCAGACGGCCGCCGGCAAGGCTCGCGCCGCGGTCTCGAAGACGGCTCGTGCCGAGGCCGCTGCGGCGTCGACCGCGAAGGCCACGACGACCGAGACCCCGAAGCCGACCACGAAGGCCGCCGCGACGAAGGCCGCCGCGACGAAGGCCGCCGCGACGAAGCCCGCCGCGAAGAAGGCGACGCCCAAGAAGGCTCCGGCCAAGGCGACCGCCGCCAAGAAGACTCCCGCCAAGAAGACCGCCGAGAAGAGCTGACCGGCTCGCCGCTCGCAACCTGACCGCCCCGGACATCGTCCGGGGCGTCGTCACGTCCGATCGCCGGCCTCGGCACCGCTCGCCCACCGCGCCCGCACACCTGAGGCGCGCCCCGCTCACCCACCGCGCTCAGCCGGCGAGCCTATCTGACAGGAATCGCGGGCAACACGCCGAATCGAACCCGAATCTGCAGATTCCGATCGCCCCGTGAGGATCCGGAGCAGATTCCGGGCCAAGAGGCCAGCACCTGGTCGGTTACGCTCGTGGAGCGAGGATCGCGTGCAAGTGCGGCTCGCGCCGTGCGCGGCGCGCCCCGCCCAGATCCTCAGCCAGTGACGGTCGGGCTCGAGCTCCGGGTCGGGCCAGTCGGCGCGG
>JANLYK010000507.1:0-2924 GCA_031365595.1 Chloroflexota bacterium
GCCCCGTCGATCGTGGCTCAGCGGCTTCGCCGATCGGTCGGCCTGTCCGAGCGGGACGGCCTGCTCGTGCGCGGCGTCGAGGACGGCAGCCCGGCCGACCGAGCCGGGATCCGCGAGGGCGACCTCCTCATCGAGGCTGCCGGCCGCGCCCTGACCGACTCCGATGGCCTGGCGGCGATCCTGGCCGAAGCCGGCATGCCGATCGAGCTGAAGATGGTGCGCGGCGACGAGGAGCGTGCGGTCAGCGTCGGCGGCACGACCGATGCCTCGGGCGAGGCCTGAGCCGTGGTCGCCTTGCGTGAGCTGCCGCCGGCCGACGATTCGACCGACGACGCCCTGACCCTCGCGATCGAGGACGAGGCGCTCGATGCCTACTCGACCGCCGTCAGCACGGCCGCCGCTCGGCTGATCCCGTGCGTCGCGAGCCTGCGGGTCGAGCGACGCGGCGGTGGCTGGGGTGGTGGCAGCGGCTCGGCGGTCGCGTTCACGCCGGACGGCTTCCTCGTCACGAATGCCCACGTCGTCGCCGGCGCGGAGCGGGGAACCGCCACGTTCGTCGACGGCGACGAGCTGCCGTTCGAGGTGGTCGGGCGCGATCCCCTGTCGGATCTGGCGGTCGTCCGGGCAACCAGTGGCGAGCTCGCCGCCGCGCCCTTCGGCGACGCTGCCCGCCTTCGAGTCGGCCAGCTCGTCGTTGCGATCGGCAACCCGCTCGGCTTCGCGGGGACGGTGACCGCCGGCGTGGTCAGTGCGCTCGGGCGCTCGCTCGCCGCCCGCGACGGGCAGGCGAGCCGGCTCGTCGAGAACGTCATCCAGACCGATGCCGCCCTGAACCCGGGCAACTCCGGCGGGGCCCTGGCCGACGTGCGCGGTCGGGTCATCGGGATCAACACCGCGGTCGCCGGGGTCGGGCTTGGACTGGCGGTCCCGGTCGACGCTGCCACCCGCTCGATCCTCGACGCCCTGATTCGCGACGGGCGCGTCCGTCGAGCGTACCTGGGGATCGTCGGTGGGACTCGTCGGCTCTCGTCGGAGTTGGCCGAGCGACTCGGCCGATCGTCGGGTCTCGCCGTCGTCCAGCTCCTCGACGGCAGCCCGGCCGCGACGGCCGGAGTCCGGGCCGGCGATGTGATCGTGGCCCTCGATGGCCGCCCGATCGCGGGTGTCGGCGATCTCCAGCGGAGCCTCGTCGGCGATCTCGTGGATCGTCCCATCGAGGTCACGCTGGAGCGCGACGGAGCCCTTGCCGACATCGCGATCACGCCGATCGAGCTGCGCGTCTGACGCGTCGCCTGCACGATCGCCACGAGCGTGAGAGCGTTGCGTCCGCAACGGCCACACGCCACCGATGGAGACGACCTTCGATGACTGATTTCGATCCTGAGGCCTGGACTCGCAACCTGATGGCCGACATGCGCGCCCACGGCGGCGTCCCGACGTCCGGCCCGTTCAACGGCCGGCAGCTCGTGATCCTGACCACGACGGGAGCACGCACCGGCGAACCACGGACTGCGATCTTGGCCTACCGCAAGGAGGGCGATCGCATCGTGATCGCGGGTTCCAAGGGCGGCGCGCCGACGGATCCCGCCTGGGTCCACAATCTGAAGGCCCAGCCGGTGGCCACCGCCGAGGTCAACAACGAGGTCTTCGAGGTCGCCGCGACGATCGAGGCGGGCGGCCCGGAGCGCGATCGTCTGTGGGCGGCGCACGTGGCCGAGATGCCCGGCTTCGGCGAGTACCCCGCGAAGACCGATCGGATCATCCCGATGATCGTCCTCGAACGGGCCACCTGAATCGGGTTCGCCGGCGGGGCGGACACTCGGCGCTCCCCGCACGGCGGACTGACACGGCGCGGTCCGTGACGTTTGTCCCAGGCCGAGCGGTCGGCCGTCGTTGGGAAGGCGAGATCGGAGCGAAGAAGGTTGTCTGAGCCAGCTCCCACAAGGACGACTCAGATGAACCGCTCGATTCTCCTCTCCGCTTCCTCAATGGACTGCGCTCGCGGATCGCTTGACCGGTTGCGGAGCGATGTCGCCCGCACAAAGCGCCCGCCACCAATTGGCCGCCACGGTCCGATGACGGTGGCGGCCTCGATGCCCGGCTTCGCGGTCGCTTGATCCGGGCTAGGGACCGAGCTCGACGGTTCCCTCGATCGGTTCCATCCCTGCCGGGAGATCTCCCGCCCCCCCGATCGCGATCATGTCGTCGAAGAACTCCTGGCAGCTGGCCGACCGCGGGTCGTTCATCTGCCACACGAAGATCGCCTCCACGGGGGATCCACGCTTGAAGACGATCGCGGCGCGCGTGCCCACCGGTGCGTTGCTGTTCGTCGACTCCGTGACGTCACCGCCGATCCAGAGCAAGCCATCGATGGTCCGCGTGCACTCGAGAGCGACGGTGTAGCCGCCGTTGGTTGTTTGGGACACGGTCATGCTCCCGGTCACGCTGGAGGCCCTTCCGGTCGCATCGAGAGCGACGGTGTAGCCGCCGCCAACCTGGGCCGCAAAGTTGCCGCGGGCGAGCAGCGTGGGGCTCGGCGATGGCGTGATCGCCGGTTGGCCGCCGACGCCACCACTCCGGGGCAGGAACTGGTAGCCAACGGCCGCCACCACCAGCACCGCAGCGGCGGCAGCGATCAGCTTTGCGTAGGGATTCATTGGGCTTGTCCTCCACGCCGGCCACCAGGGGCGGCGCTGTGGCGTCGTGTCCACCTCGTCGAGGGCGCGCAGGAGCACGCGCTCGGCGTTCTCGTGCGTGTCCTCGCGAAGCCACGACAGGACGATGCGCGTGCCGGGGTCGCGTTCAGTGGTCATCGGATTGCCTCCGCTGCCGCCGGACGCGCGTCGGCATCGAGTGCCGCCCGCATGGCGCGCATCGCGTGATGAAGTCGGGAGTAGACGGTGCCGATCGGGATCTCCAGGATC
>JANLYK010000509.1:0-2302 GCA_031365595.1 Chloroflexota bacterium
TGCTCCCCGGCCCACGATCTGGGCACGCCCGAGGGCCAGGCGGTGTTCACAGAGGCCGTCGTGGTGTTCAACGGCGTGGCGCCGCCGACTCCCAGCGAGGACGCCGCCCGTGGCGAAACCGTCGACCCGGCAGCCCCACCCGATCCGGCGGCCGCGGCTCGCGATCAGGCGGCGATCACGATCATCGGCGGGCTGCTCGTCGGCTCCCTGGCCATGTTCGGTGCCCTCGTCCTCATCGCTCGCCGTTCCCGCGAGCGCACGGACCTCCCAGGATAGGGGCGTCAAGTGGATGTACGGGACAAGGTCAGTCGACGGCGGTGATGAAGGTCAACGCCGACACTCCGTCCTCCGTCCCGGCGACCCCCCGCCACGCGGCGTATCCAGTATCAAGAAGGGCGCGCTGAGTGCGCAGGGAGCCTCGCTCTCTGACCGTCAACTCGGCTCGGAGCGAGACGACATCAGGAACGAGGGCCAAGAGGCGAGCGAGGTCTCGCTCGTGCTTCGCCCGGTCGTCATGTGCCGCGGCGGCGGCTCGAGTCTTGATGGCGATCGCTCCCGCCAGCGTAGGAATGCGGATGGGGAACCGGCCATCGCCGCTGTCGACAACCACGACGCGTGCACGAGCCAACGCCTGGGTCCCTCCGCCGATCTGCACAGTCGTATCGGGCGGGACGGTCCGGAGCTCGGCTCGGGCGCCGACGTTGTCCGGGGCCAGAACATTGACGACTGCGCCTTCGCGGACGAAGCGGTAGCCGCGCGCGCCGCCGCGGTCGGGCTCGAACCCCGCGTCGAGCAGCCGGCGGTTGCTTCAAGGGTGACATCGGTCATCGCCCGAACGTCCACGAGCGCGTCGACATCGCCCGTGGAGAAGCCGATCGCGGCACCATGCTCAGCTTCGAGGATCGCGACCATCTGGCCACCGACGAGGACCCACGGCAGGGAGTGAAGGATCTCGGCGATCTCGCGGGTCAGGTGCCACAACGCGGCATCAGCGTCGGTTGTCGGTCGAATCCGGATCAGCGCGGGGTCGATCATCCGCCGAGGAGCTCCAAGAGCTCCGAGCCGATCTGGCGGCTACGTGGGTCGTCATCCTCGATCAGGTCAAGGGCAATCGCCGCTCTCGGGGCGACATGGCTGGGCGGCCACGAAGGCATGAACGAGGAGACAGCCCGCAGGATGACGTTAGGCGCCTGGCTCTCCCGGAGTCGATGTGTTGCGACGACCGTCGGCAGGACTCCCTCATCGACATACGCATCGACCGTTTCGCCAGCGAGCAAACCGAGCCGTAGCTCGGCCGCAGCCGCGACACCGGTCAACATGAGGGCTCGGTCATCCCGAAGGTTACGGAGGACAGAGGGATGAGCTCGAAACGTCTGCAGGCCGCCCCGGTTCACGAGTCGGGCACGGAGGGTGGCGAGCCCCTGCTTGGCCAGCAGTCGGCCGAGCCTGTATCGCGTGTCGGGAGCGAGCCACGGAGCTTGCTCACCAGAGGCCAGTGCAAGCACTCCCCAAGCGTTCGACGGCGTCAATCGGCGGCCGTCACTGGCCCGGAGCCGTCGACGCCGCTCGACTTCAACCGCGGGGATCACGGTGATCGCACCGATTTGGCTCGATCGCAGGTCGCCGGTCCGGACCAGGTGATTCACTCGTCTCGCGCTGATGCCCAGCCGTAGTGCGGCCTGCGCCACGGTGAGATAGCCTCCCGGAGATATAGCATCAACCATTCCAATGTCAGAATAGATGATGCTATCGCTGAAGGCAAGAGGAGCGAACCTAGAACAGCCCGACGACGTTGCCCTGGGCGTCGATGTCGATGTTCTCGCCGCCCGGTTTCGACGGCAGCCCGGGCATCGTCCGCATCTCGCCGACGAGCGGGGTGATGAACCCGGCGCCGGCCGACAGCCGGATGTCCCGGATCGGGACGGTGAAGCCGCTCGGGGCGCCCTTCAGGTTGGCGTCGTGGCTGAGTGAGTACTGGGTCTTGGCCATGCACACGGGGAGATGGCCCATCCCGAGGTCCTCGTACAGCTTGAGAGCCTTCTTCGCCGCCGGAGCCAGCTCGATTCCGGCCGCGCCGTAGATCTTCGTGGCAATCGTCAGGATCTTCTCGCCGAGCGGCGCGTCGTCCGGGTACAGGAGCTGGAACTTCGCCTCGCCGCTCGACGCCGCGTCCCAGACCGCCTGGGCGAGCGGGGCCGCCCCATCACCACCCTCGACGAAGTGCGTGGCGACGACGGCGTCGCGCGCGCCGGCCGCGAGCGCCACCTGGCGAATCGCCTCGACCTCGGCCGACGTGTCGGTC
>JANLYK010000572.1:0-5196 GCA_031365595.1 Chloroflexota bacterium
GGCGGCGAGTGGCAGAAGATCGCCCTCGGCCGGGCGTTCATGCGCGACGCCCGGATCCTCCTCCTCGACGAGCCGACGTCGGCCCTCGACGCCCAGGCGGAGTTCGAGCTGTTCGCCCGACTGCGGTCCCTCGCCCGGGGCCGGACCGCGATCTACATCTCGCACCGGTTCTCGACCGTCCGCCAGGCCGACCGGATCCTCTTCCTCGAGCATGGCCGGCTGGTGGAGCAGGGGACCCACGCGGAGCTGATGGCTCTCGACGGCCGCTATGCCCAGCTCTTCACGCTCCAGGCGGCCGCCTACACGGGCGAGCCGGTCGACGACCTCGTCTCTGCCGAGGACGCCGAGGCCCGGACGGCCGCCGAGGCGGAGCCGTTCGCCGAGCAGCCCGCCTGATGGTCTCGCGGCGGTCCGTCGCCGCGGCCGGGCTCGGCGCCGTCGCGGTGTCGCTGGGTGGACCGCTGCTTCGCCGCACGGTCGGGAAGCGGCTGTCGGCCCGGACCGAGCGGCGCCTCTGCCCGGTCGGCGACCCGGGGCCGTACCTCGTCCCGCCGCAGGCCGCCGAGCTCCACGCGACGCTGACGGTCGTCGACCTCCACGCCGACTCGCTCCTTTGGGGCCGCGACCTGCTGGCCCGCGGGGATCGCGGCCACCTCGACGTCCCGCGGATGATCGAAGGCAACGCCGCGCTCCAGGTGTTCGCAGTCACGACGAAGGTGCCCCGCCACCTGAACTACGACGCGAACGACGACCGCTCCGACGACATCGCCCTGGTCGCGCTCGTCCAAGGCTGGCCCCGGGCGACGTGGGGCTCGCTCCTCGCCCGTGCCGAGCACCAGGCGGGGCGCCTCGCCCGGTTCGCGTCCGCATCCGCGGGCGGGCTGACACTGATCCGTACAGCGACGGATCTCGACGGATTCCTGGCGCGCCGGGCGGCTGATCCCACCCTGGTCGCCGGCCTCCTCGCGATCGAGGGCGCCCACGCGCTCGACGACGATCTCGCGAACGTCGAGCGGCTCGATGCGGCGGCCTTCCGGATGGTCGGGCTGACCCAT
The DNA here is from genome assembly GCA_031365595.1 of Chloroflexota bacterium. Taxonomy (GTDB): domain Bacteria; phylum Chloroflexota; class Limnocylindria; order Limnocylindrales; family CSP1-4; genus CF-46. The sequence goes on from JANLYK010000572.1 coordinate 1,056, forward strand.
TTCTTCGACAACGCGTTCGCGGGGTCCGCCCACGGGCTCGTCCAGGGTGGGCTCACCGGGGCGGGTCGGGAGCTGGTCGCGGAACTGGAGCGACGGCGGATCCTCGTCGACGTGGCCCACGCCTCGGCGGCGACGATCGCTGACGTCCTCGCCGTGGCGACGCGGCCGGTCGTGGCCTCGCACACCGGCGTCCGGGCCTGCGCCGACAACGGTCGGAACCTGACCGACGAACAGATCCGGGGCATCGCCGCGACCGGCGGGATGATCGGGATCGGGTTCTGGCCGGCGGCCTGCGGTGGAGGCGACGCCACCTCCATCGCCCGCTCCATCGGCTACGCAGTCGGCCTCGTCGGGGCCGAGCACGTCGGTCTCGGCTCGGACTTCGACGGCGCCGTCGCGACGCCGTTCGACGTCTCGGGGATGGCGGTTCTGACCGCCGCGCTGCTGGCCGAGGGTCTCGACGAGGAGAGCATCGCGTCCGTCATGGGTGGGTCGGCGATCCGGCTCCTCCAGGCATCGCTAACGCCGGACTGAGCAGGCCCTCTGCTAGGATCGCCTGGCTCACCCCGCTCGCGACCGGCCATTCCAGGCCCGGCGCCCAGGAGGCCCCGTGACCGACACCCCCACCACGGCCGACCCGAACGCGGTCGCGCCCGCCCTCGCCAGCCTGGAGACGATCGTCTCGCTCTCGAAGCGGCGCGGCTTCGTCTTTCCGAGCTCGGAGATCTACGGCGGGATCAACGCCGTCTGGGATTACGGACCCCTCGGGGTCGAGCTCAAGAACAACGTCAAGCGGGCCTGGTGGCGGGCCATGGTCCAGGAGCGCGACGACATCGTCGGACTCGACGCCGGGATCCTGATGCATCCCAAGGTCTGGGTCACCTCCGGCCATGTCGGCTCGTTCTCCGATCCGCTGGTGGAATGCGCGAACTGCGGCCGGCGCTACCGACTCGACGAGCTGCCGGGTGCCGACGGCCTGTCGGCGACCGAGCTGATGGATCCCGAGGCGGTCGCCCGGCTCAACCTCGCCTGCCCCTTCGACGGCCTGCGCCAGCTCGGTGCCCCGCGCCGGTTCAACCTCATGTTCACGTCGCACATGGGTCCGGTCGAGGACGATGCGTCCATCGTCTACTTCCGGCCCGAGACGGCCCAGGGCTCATATGTCAACTTCAAGAACGTCCAGCAGAGCTCGCGCAAGAAGATCCCGTTCGGGATCGCCCAGATCGGCAAGTCGTTCCGGAACGAGATCAGCCCCGGCAACTTCGTCTTCCGGATGCGCGAGTTCGAGCAGATGGAGATGCAGTACTTCGTCCGTCCAGGCGAGGCGGCGACGGCGGCCTTCGAGGACTGGCTGCCCCGGCGCCGCGCCTGGTACGAGCGCTACGGCGTCAGCCCCGCGCGGCTCCGCTTCCGGGAGCACGCTGCCGACGAGCTGGCCCACTATGCGAAGAAGGCGATCGACGTCGAGTACCGGTTCCCGTTCGGCTGGAAGGAGCTCGAGGGCGTCCACAATCGGGGCGACTTCGACCTCTCGTCGCACGCCACGGCGTCCGGCGAGAACCTCGAGTACTTCGACCAGGCCGCCGACGAGCACTTCATCCCGTGGGTCGTCGAGACCGCCGCCGGCGCGGATCGGGCGGCCTTCACCTTCCTCATCGACGCCTACCGCGAGGAGGAGGTCCGCGGCGAGACCCGGGTCGTGCTCGGCTTCCACCCAGACATCGCCCCGTACAAGGTCGCGGTCCTGCCGCTCCTCAAGAAGCGGCCGGAGATCGTCGAGATCTGCCAGCGCCTCCGGGCGGACCTCGCGACCGACATGATGGCCGTCTACGACGACACCGCGGCGATCGGCAAGCTCTACCGGCGCCAGGACGAGATCGGGACGCCGTGGTGCATCACGGTCGACGTGGACTCGCTCGAGGACGGCGCGGTCACGATCCGCGAGCGCGACGCGATGACCCAGGAGCGGGTGCCGCTCGAGGGCGTGAAGCGCCTGATCGTCGACAAGCTCGCAGCCTCGCGGGCGGCCCGGGCGGGCTGATCCGGTGGATCATCGGCCGGACGCGATCGTCGTCGGGCTGGGGGCGCATGGGTCGGCGGCAGCGGCGGCGCTCGCGCGGCGCGGGTTGCGGGTGCTCGGCCTGGAGCGGTTCGGGCGGGGCGAGGCGTTCGGATCGTCGGGGGGCCGGTCGCGGATCATCCGGGTCGCCCACTACGAGGACCCGATCTACGCGCCGTTCGCTCGCGCCGCGTGGGATCGCTGGCTGGACCTGGAGGCCGAGACCGGGGCGTCGATCCTGACCCGGACCGGCGGACTGTACGGAGGCCCGCCTGATAGCGCGCTCGTGCGCGGCGCGATCGCGGCGGCGCGGGCCCACGCCGTCGGTCACGAGGTCATCGATGCAGTCGAGGTTCGGCGGCGCTGGCCGGCCTTCACGCCGGCGGCGGATACCGTCGGGGTGGTCGAGGACCAGGCCGGCGTGCTCGACGCCGAGCGCGCGAACGCGGCCCATCTGCTGGTCGCCGAGCGTGGTCGCGCGGAGCTCCGATTCGATGTCCGTGTCGTCGACTGGCAGCCGGCCGCCGGCGGCGGTTTCGAGGTCGAGACCGACGACGGGACGGTGGCGGGCGCGGACCACGTCGTCCTGGCGGCCGGGCCGTGGGTCGGCGATCTCGTGCCGGACCTGGCTCTGCCGCTGCTGGTCGAGCGCCAGCCCGTCTGCTGGTTCAGGCCAGCCGTGCCGCCGGCGGACGTCGGCGTCGGACGCCTGCCGATCTGGCTCATGGCGACCGACGACGGCACGTTCTACGGCTTCCCCCACGACCCGGAGCTCGGGCTGAAGGTGTCGCACCACCACTCCGGCGTGATGGTCGACCCGGAGACGGTCGATCGCGAGGTCCGGCCGGCGGACGTCGAGCGGATCCGGACGTTCATCCGGGCTCGCATGCCGGTCGCCGACGGCCCGCTCACGACCTCGCGCGTCTGCCTCTACACGAACACGCTCGACGACCGCTTCATCGTCGATCGCCATCCGGCCGCGCCCGGGGTCGCGTTTGCCTCGGCCTGCTCGGGCCACGGTTTCAAGTTCGCCCCGTTGATCGGCGACATCCTCGCCGATCTCGTCACGGACGGCGCCACGGAGTGGCCGATCGAGCCGTTCCGGGCGGACCGCTTCCGGAGGTAAGTCGCCGATACGTGGCGTTCTCGATCATGGGGGCGTGGACGACACCGTTCAGGGCCGGATCTGCCGGGCACTTCGACAACGGTTGCGCCTGACGCAGCGAGAACTCGGCAAGCGGGCAGGCCTGTCGCAGCAAGCCGTATCCCTGGTCGAGCGTGGCCATGGATCGCACCTGTCCGGCGCCGCGATGAGGCGGCTGTTCGGGGCTCTCGACGCGCGCTGGACGCCAACGATCTCCTGGCGCGGGGGCGACCTCGAATCGGCTTCTCGACGCCCGCCATGCCCGCGTCGCCGGCGTCGTCGTCAGCCTCCTTCTTGGTCTCGGCTGGCGGGTCGAGGTCGAGGTCACGTACTCCGCGTTCGGCGAGCGCGGCTCGATCGACATCCTCGCCTGGTGGCCGCCCGCTCGAATCGCCCTCGTCGTCGAGATCAAGTCGGAGCTCGTGTCCGTTGAGGCCACGGTTCGAAAGCTGGACGAGAAGGTCCGCCAGACCATCGAAACCATCGCAGAGACCCGGTTCGGTGAACGGCCCAGCGCCGTCGCGCGATTGCTCGTGCTCCCGGACTCGACCACGGAGCGGCGCCGCGTGGCTCGCGCAGACAGCGTCCTCTCCGCAGCGCTGCCCGCGCGCGGCACGGTGCTGCGCCATTGGTTGCGCCATCCGGCTGGCCCGATCCGCGGCATCCTATTTGTTGCAGGTACCAACCCTGGTGGTGAGCGGCGTCGCTGATCGACCGAGATGTGGCCCCGATCGACCTCTTGGGCGCCACTGACCCGGTCTGGTTGGTATCTGGGCGTGGAAGCGGCCGCGACGGTCCTTGGCCGGCGCCCCGCACCACTCCGGTTGGTAGGTGGGGCCGGGTCAGGCGGCAGGGGCCGGGTCAGGCGGCAGAGGCCGGGTCAGGCGGCAGAGGCCGGGTCAGGCGGCAGAGGCCGGGTCAGGCGGCAGAGGCCGGGT
>JANLYK010000541.1:0-2739 GCA_031365595.1 Chloroflexota bacterium
GTACGTGTTGCCGTCGACGTCGGTGACGACGAGGCCCGAGCCCGACGCGGCATAGGGCGGATAAGGAGCGCTGTAGACGGTCGTCCGGGTCGACCCGCCGGGGAGGGACGCGGTCGCCCGTTCGAAGAGCGCGCGCGATCGCGGCGTGCGGGCGAGGTAGTCGTCGACGAGGGACATCCGACCGGTCTCCGTTGTGAGGTCCGGCCGCCGCCGGTCGCGCTCAACGATACCTGCGCCGCACACCGCCGGTCCGCGGGTCGAAGAGGATCAGCCCTGGTCAGCCGCCGTTGGGGTCGGGCGTCTCGGCGGGCTCGTCGGCGTCCTTGACCTTGTCGGCCTTCCCGGCCTGGCGGCCGGCCTTGGCGGCCTGATGGGCGGCCCAGCGATCGGCCTTCTCCTGTGTCCAACCCGGGTGGGCCGATCCGACGGACTTCCAGCCACCGGCCCACGGCGGCTTGCCCTCGGCGCGGAGCCGGGTGCCATCGACGGTCTCGACGTCGACCTCGTCGCCGCGCTGGCCGCCGGTGATCGTCACCGACTTGCCGACGAACGGCGCGAGCGGATGCTTGTCCCCGAAGAACCACGACGGGCCGGCATCGAGCTTGAAGGTCTTGCCGGCCGCCGCGATCGTGTACGTCGTTTCGCCCTCAGCATCCGTCGCCTTCGAGACGACGCCCTCGAGGGTGACCGCGACCTCGGGCTCCTTCGATGCCTTCGGGCCCTTGTCGGGCGTCTCGGAGGCGGCTGTGCCAGGCGCGGACGACGGCGCGGCGGCCAGCGCCGGGATCGCGACCACGCCGACGAGGGCGAGAAGCGCGATGGCGAGGAGCGGGATGCGGAGGGAGCCGCGCGAACCGGTCATCGATCGCAGTCTACGCCGCAGGACCGACACGTCCATCCCGGGATGGGGCTGACAAACGCCGCGTCACAAAACTGGTGGCGCGCCCGCGCACCACGAGCGCGAGACGGGCGCTCCCCTCGAGCTCACTCCAACTCGTTGCGTGTGCAACAATCAGCCCATGGAAATCGGCTTGTACACCGCCGATGATCTGGAGCAGGGGATCCCCACGCCCAGGTGATGCGCTCGATCGAGCTGTTCGGCAACGAGGTGGCGCCGGCCGTCCGGAAGGCCCTCAGGGCCGGAGGCTGACCCAGGGCGAGCCCGCCATCGGACGGCAGGGCCTGGCGTGCCCGGACCTGACGTCTCAGTTCGTCGTCGACTCGAGGCGGTTCTTCAGAGCGAGCAGATCGACATTCGCCTGCCGGATCATTCGTGGCGTCGCCAGACGCGTGAGGAGTCGTCCGATCGGGCCGGTGAATCCCCCGTCCGCGCCCCCGCTCACACGCGACCCGCCGCCCTCGGGCTCGACGCGGACCCACGAGCGGACCGCGACGGGCCCTTGAACGCTCCGCCACGCGGCGCCATGGGGCGGGTCCCACTCGACGACCTCGGCCTCGACCATCCACTCGCGGCCCAGGAGACGCGCGGTCTGGCGGCCGCGCCGGCCGACGCGCATCGGGCCGTCGTCGAGCCATACCGTCGACACGACGTTCCTGCGCCAGAGCGGATTGTTCGCGGCGTCGCCGACGACGGCGAAGACCGTGTCGGGCAGCGCGTCGATGTGGATGCTCGCCTCTCCGTGAGCCATCTTCGTCCCTCCTCTCTGGGCGACGACCGATGTCAGCCGGTGACCGACGCGACGAGCGCCTGGGCCTCCTCGAGAAGACGCGCCAGATGCTCGTCGCCCCGAAAGCTCTCGGCGTAGACCTTGGCCACGTTCTCCGTGCCCGACGGGCGGGCTGCGAACCAGCCGTTGGCGGTCGTGACCTTCAGGCCGCCGATCGGGGCATCGTTGCCGGGCGCCCGGGTCAGGATGGCGGTGATCGGGTCGCCGGCGAGGGTCGAGGCCGTCACGTCCGACGGCGAGAGCTTGCCGAGGGCGGCCTTCTGGTCGGGCGAAGCGGGGGCATCGATCCGGCGGTAGACGGGCGCACCGAAGCGCTCGGTCAGCTCGGCGTAGGCGGCGCCCGGCTCACGGCCGGTCCGGGCGGTGAGTTCGCAGGCAAGGAGGTCGGCGATGATCCCGTCCTTGTCGGTCGTCCAGACGGTCCCGTCCCGGCGCAGGAACGACGCCCCGGCGCTCTCTTCGCCACCGAATCCGAGCGAGCCGTCGACGAGGCCCGCGACGAACCACTTGAACCCGACCGGGACCTCGACCAGCCGCCGCCCGAGATCCGCGACGACCCGGTCGATCATCGACGACGAGACGAGCGTCTTGCCGACGCCGACGTCGGCGCCCCAGCCCGGCCGCCCACCGTCGTACAGGTACCCGATCGCGGCGCTCAGGAAGTGGTTCGGGTTGAGCAGACCGGCGCCCGGCGTGACGATCCCGTGGCGATCGGCGTCGGCATCGTTGCCGAGGGCGATGTCGAACCGGTCCTTGAGCGCGATCAGTCCGGCCATCGCCGAGGGCGAGCTCGGGTCCATCCGGATCTTGCCGTCCCAGTCGTAGGTCATGAACCCGAATGCCGGATCGACTCGCTCGTTGACGACGGTCAGGTCGAGGCCGTGGCGCTCGGCGATCTCGCCCCAGTACGCGACCGACGCGCCGCCCATCGGGTCGACTCCGATCCTGAGCCCGGACGCGGCGATCGCCGCCATGTCGATGACCGACGGGAGGTCATCCACGTACGCGGCCAGGAAGTCGTGGCCGTGAGCGGCGGCGCGAGCCCGCTCGT
>JANLYK010000619.1:0-9528 GCA_031365595.1 Chloroflexota bacterium
CGTGCATTTGCCGACCGACCTGACCGGGCTGCTGCTCGTGGTCGTCGGCTTGAGCCTGCTGGCACTCGAGCCTGCGGTCCCGAGTCACGGACTGCTCACGGTCGTGGGCGTGGCGGCGTTCGTGATCGGCGGGTCGGCGCTGTACAGCCAGGCGGATCGGTTCGGTCCCTCCGTCCAGGTCGCCGTGCCGCTCCTCGTGATCGCCGCAGCCACGGCCGCCGCCTTCGGGGGGCTGATCACCCTGACCGCGATCCGGACCCGGTCGATGGCCGGCCCGGCGGATCCCCAACCGCAGGCGGTCGCGGTCGGGACGGTCGGACTCATCCGCCGCCCGCTCGATCCCGTCGGGTCGCTCTATGCCGCGGGCGAGGAGTGGTCGGCCCGGGCTGTCGATGGGCGGACGCTGCCCCGTGGCGCCAGCGTAAGGGTCGTCGGCAGCGACGGACTGACCGCGATCGTCGAACCGGAGCGATCGGGGCTAGGCTGAGCCCACACACCCCGAAGGAGTTCCCGTGGAAACCCCCATCGCGCTGGCGGTCGTCGCCTTCGTCGGCGTCGTCCTCCTCGTCATCCTCTATCTGTCGGTCAGGGTGGTCCAGCAGTACGAGAAGATGATCGTGTTCCGGCTGGGGCGCACGAACGACCGGATGGTCCGCGATCCGGGCCTGCGCTTCCTCGTGCCGGTCATCGATCGGCCGGTCAAGGTCGACGTCCGCGAACGATTCATCGAGGTCCCGAGCCAGACCACGATCACCAAGGACAATGCGCCGATCAGCGTCGACTTCCTGATCTACTGGCGGATCGTCGACCCGCTCAAGAGCGTCGTCAACGTCGAGAACTTCGCGGGCGCCTTGCAGGGGGTGGCGACGACGACGCTCCGGGCCGTGATCGGCGACATCTCGCTCGACGAGGTCCTCTCCAAGCGCGACCAGATCAATGAGCTCCTGCGGGTCAAGCTCGACGAGCAGACCGAGCGCTGGGGCGGCAAGGTCACCACCGTCGAGATCCGCGAGATCACCCCGCCGCGCGACGTCCAGGACGCGATGAACCGGCAGCTGTCGGCCGAGCGCACCCGGCGCGCGGTCATCACCGAGTCCGAGGGCTCGCGCCAGTCGGCGATCAACGTGGCCGAGGGCCAGAAGCAGTCGGAGATCCTGAAGGCCGAAGGCGAGCGCCAGGCCGCGATTCTGCGCGCCGAGGGCTTCAGCCAGGCGTTGACCCGGATCTACGGCGCGGCCGCCGGGATCGACGAGAAGACGATGGCCCTCCAGTACCTCGAGGCGCTGAAGGCCCTCGGCGCAAGTCCGGCGACGAAGTTCATCATCCCGACCGAGTTCACCAAGATGCTTGAGCCGATCGTCGGCTACGTCGGCCGGGGGATGAGCGCGGGCGCGAGCGCAGGCCCGGAGTCGGGCGACGGCGGCACGTCGAGCCGGTGATCGGCCGAGCGGCGAACCGGCTCCTCGACGCGCCGCGGATCGGGCCGGGCGAGGCAGGGCTCAAGGCGGCCCTCGATGCCCTCGGCGGCGAGGTCGTCCGGCTCCGCGCGCGCGATGGCCTGAAGCTCGCCGGGCGCTGGCTGCCGACCGAGGTCGGCCCCGTCGCCGGCGATGAGGGCTCGCCCTGGCAGCCCGACCCGTACGAGGCGATCCTCCTCCTGCACGGCTGGACGGGCTCGGTCGCACCGGATCTCGTCGCCCTGGGACCGACCCTGCGCCGGACCGCCGGCGTCCTCGGTCTCGACTTCCGCGGCCATGGCGAATCCGACGAGGCGCCGACGACGTTCGGGCTGCACGAGGTCGAGGACGTCGCCGGGGCGCTGACCTGGCTGGGCGAACGAGGGATCCGGCGCGTCGTCCTGGTGGGCTCGTCGATGGGCGGGACGGTCGCGATCGCGTCGATCGTGGTCCTCGGCGACGGGACCCTTGCCCAGGCCGACCTTGACCCGACGGCGCCCGCCGCCGACGTCGGGGCACCCCGGCCGCGGATCGTCGGAGCGGTGACCGAGGCTGTTGCCCCGGATCTTCGGATCCCGATCGCGAACCGGATGGGACTGCCGATCGGTGGACCGTTGCGCCGGGCCCTCGCCGGACGGATGTTCCGGTCCGCCGGCCGGCGGCTGGGCGGGGATCTGCGGGCGACGGAGGCAGGCCGGATCGTCGGCCTCGTGGCGCCGCTGCCCCTGCTCCTGATCCACGGCGCGGCGGACCGGACGGTTCCGGCGGCCGACGGACGGCGCCTCGCGGCCCTTGCCGGACCCACGGCGGAGCATTGGGAGGTCGCCGGCGCCGAGCACGGCAAAGCACGATCGGCCGCGCCCGAGCAATGGGACGAAAGGGTGACTCGGTTTGTCCGTCAGGCGTTCTTCGAGGCGCGCGACGTGGTGCCTATAATCCACAGGTCGGGGGAGCCGACACTCATTCCCCCTTCCGGGGGCCTGGAAGGAGACTGATGGCGGCCAAGATCCTCGTCGTCGACGACGACCCGAACGTCCAGCGACTGCTTCAGTACACGCTCAAGCAGGAAGGCTACGAGGTCGTGATCGCGTCCGACGGCGCCGAAGGCTTCCGCATGTGGGGCGCCGAGGCGCCCGACCTGATCCTTCTCGACGTGATGCTCCCGAAGCTCGACGGCTACCAGGTCGCGACCAAGATCCGGACCGAGGAAGGCACGACCGGCCACGTCCCGATCATCATGCTGACCGCCGAGCGCGAGGTCGAGCAGAAGGTCCGCGGGCTGCGCGCAGGTGCCGACGACTACCTGATCAAACCGTTCCACCCGGCCGAACTGATGGCCCGGATCAAGAGTCTGCTTGCCCGGTTCGCGCCGCACGAGACGATGGTCGGCCGGCCGCCGCTGGGCCGCGTCCTGGCGTTCTATGGGGCAAAGGGCGGGGTCGGGACGACGACGATCGCGATCAATCTCGCGATTGCGCTTCATCGCGAGCTCGGCCGCAAGGTCGCCCTCGTTGATGGCAACCTCCAGTTCGGCGACCACCGCGTCTTCCTCGACCTCGGCCTCGACAAGAAGTCGATCGTCGACATCGTCACTGCCCCGACCATCGACCAGGATCTTGTCCGGCAGGTGATGGTCAAGCACGACTCCGGCGTCGACCTGCTCCTCGCCCCCCCGTCGCCCGAGACCGCCGAACTCGTGACCCAGGACCACACCCCGATCATTCTCGAGCAGCTCCGTGCGCTGTACGACTACGTGTTGATCGACATCGACAAGCGCCTCGACGACATCAATCTCGGCATCCTCGAGGCGGCCGACACGATGTTCGTGGTCATGACCGCCGACCTGTCGTGCCTGAAGAACGTCCGTCTCGTTCTCGAGACGATCGGCCATCTCGGCTACTCGGCATCCAAGGTCCAGCTCGTCCTCAACCGCTCGAATGCGTTCACCGGGATCAACGTGAAGAACGCCGAGGGTGCGCTGAAGCGGACGATCGACCACCAGGTCGTGAACGAGTACCGCGGCGCGATCAGTGCCCTGAACTCGGGAGCGCCGTTCATGTTCACGAAAGCGGACTCGCTCCTGGGGCGGTCGCTCCTGGACTTCGCCCGGATCGTCGACAAGGCCCCGTTGGCGAGCGCGGCTGCGGCTCCGGCACTGCTCCGCGGCTAGGGACCTGCGCCGTCCGCGGGCACGGCGCGGGCTCCGTGGTGAGCCGCCGGTGATCGGCGGTTGACCGGGCGGTGAGTGCCGCCACGTAGCGTGGCCGGGTGCTCGCGACCCTCCTGTCCGCCACCATCATCGGCCTCGACGGCCGGATCATTCGGGTCGAGGTCGATGTCGCGCCCGGACTGCCCGGGTTCACGATCGTCGGACTCGCCGACGCCGCGCTCCAGGAGGCACGCGAGCGAGTCCGCGGCGCGATCCGGAATGCGGGGTTCAGCCATCCTCCGCGCCGGATCACCGTCAACCTTGCGCCGGCCGACCTGCGCAAGGCCGGCGCCTCGCTCGACCTTGCGATCGCGATCGGTGTCCTCCTCGGCTCGGAGCAGGTGACGGCTGGGCCCGGCCGGCTGGCACTCGTCGGCGAGCTGTCACTTGGCGGCGACGTCGTGACCGTGCCGGGCATTCTGCCGATGGTCGCGGCCCTGGCGCGCCGTGGCGTGGGTCGGGCGATCGTCCCGGCCGACGCCATCGCCGAGGCCGGCCTCGTTCCGGGCATCGAGATCGTCGGGGTGGCGACGCTCCGCGAGGCAGCCGATGCGGTCCGCCGCCGAACGCGGCGGTCGACGCGCTCATCGCCGCCCCGGGTCGAGCGGGCCGGCACGGACGGCGAGGCCGTCGCCGCGGCCGAGTCCGGCTCCCTGGCTGCCGCGCTGGCCGGACGGGACGGGGTCCCGGACCTTGCCGAGGTCCGTGGCCAGCTCGAGGCGCGCCGAGCGCTCGAGATCGCCCTGGCCGGCGGTCACGGCCTCCTCCTCGTCGGTCCGCCGGGCTCGGGCAAGACGCTCCTGGCCCGGACGATCGCGCGCCTCCTCCCGCCGCTCGACGATGGCCAGGCCCTCGCGGCGACCATCGTCGCGTCCGTCGCCGGCGAAGGCCGGATCGATCGGCTGCGCCGCGAGGCACCGGTCCGAGCTCCGCATCACACGCTGTCGTACGCAGCGATGGTCGGCGGAGGGCCGCGCATGTCGCCGGGCGAAGTCACGCTCGCGGATCACGGCGTCCTGTTCCTCGACGAGCTGCCGGAGTTCGGCCGGGACGTGCTCGAGGCGCTCCGCCAGCCGCTCGAGGACGGACATGTCGCGATCGCCCGGGTTGGTCGCGCGACGCGGTTTCCGGCCCGGTTCCAGCTCGTCGCGGCAATGAATCCATGCCCGTGCGGGTTCGCGGGCGACGGGACAGATCGTTGTCGCTGCTCGCCGGGCATGCCGGACCGCTACGCCGGCCGGGTGTCCGGGCCGCTCCGCGACCGGATCGACCTGTGGGTCACGATGGGGCGCGTCCCACCGGCGGCGCTGATCGCGGGCCGCGAGCCGGAGGACTCGGCGGTCGTCGCGGCCCGGATCGGCGCCGCGCGGCGCATCCAGGCTGCGCGGTCCGGGATCTTGAACGGCCGCCTGACCGGCCGGGCCCTGCGCGCGGCATCGGGCCTCACGCCGGCCGCGACCACCCGCGCGGTGGCATTGGCCGAGCTCGAAGCCCTGACCGGGCGGGGGACGGAGCGCGTGTTGCGGGTTGCCCGGACGATCGCGGATCTCGCCGGGGCTGTCCGGGTCGAAGCGGACCATCTCGACGAAGCGGCGCGCTTTCGTTCGCCTGCGGCACGGCTCGCCAGTCGGGAAGCCAGTTGAGCCCGGCGATGGATCTCGATCGGGACGAACCGACCGAGCCCGAGGCGTGGGCGGTCCTCCTGTCCGCGGATGGCCTGGGACCGGCCGGGTTCGCCGCGCTGCTCGCGGCGTTCGGGAGCGGGCGCGGCGTCTTCGAGGCGGCCGGACGATCCGGTGCAGCGGCGCGGCTGGCCCGGATCGTGGCCGAGGTCGAGGGTCGGTCACCGTTCGCCCACGACATCGGTCGGGCCATCGCGGCGACGGCGGCCGAGCGGAGCGAGCGGCTCGTGGTCCTGCGCGACTCCGGGTTGGCCATCGTGACGCTCGATGATCCTGCATATCCGCCCCGGCTGCGAACCATCGAGCTGCCGCCCCCGGTGCTGTTCGTCCGCGGGTCGACGGGATCGCTCCGGCCTGGGCGGGCGGTCGCCATCGTGGGAACCCGGCGACCCACCGAACATGGCCGGCTCCTCGCCGCAAGGATCGCCGGGGCGGTCAGCCGGGCAGGCGCGGCGGTGATCTCCGGACTCGCCGTCGGGATCGATGGCGCGGCGCATGCGGCTGCCCTCGCGGAGCAAGGCCCCACGGTCGCGGTCCTCGGCTCGGGTCACGAGCGTCTGTTTCCGCGGGCGCATGCGAGCCTGGCCACGTCGATCGTCGAGGCAGACGGCGCGGTGTTGTCCGAGTTCTGGCCGCGATTGCCACCGTCCCGGCACACGTTCCCGCGCCGGAATCGACTGATCAGCGCTCTCGCCGACGCCACGATCGTCGTCGAGGCCGGGATCAGGAGCGGCGCCCTGATCACCGCGAAGTGCGCCCTGGAGCAGGGCCGCGACCTGTTCCTGGTGCCGGGCGGACTCGATGAGCCTCGTTCGGCAGGCTGCCTCGCCTGGCTCCGCGAGTTCCCGGGTGAAGCCCGGATCGTGGCCGACATTCCGAGCCTGATCGAGGACCTCGGCCTGATCGCCAACGGCTCGACGGCGTCGAACCGGCCCGTCCGCACGGGTCGGAGCGCGCGACCGCGTCGACCAAGTCTGGCCGCGGAGCTGATCGAGATCGGGCCGACAGCAGCGGCCGTCGGTCGCGCGCTTGTCGCCGGCGACGGGAGCCTCGACGAGCTCGTCGACTCCACCGGACTGGAGCCCGCAACCGTGCTCGGAGCGATCACGTTGCTCGAGTTACGCGGGCTCGCGACATCGACGTATGGCCGATACCGGGCCGCCGGCCGGCTCGCGTCGGCGCCTCGGGAGCGGCCCCGGGCGTGATCCCGTCCGGTTTGCCGGTCGCGATGGAGCCGTGCTACGGTGCCCGTGGCCCCCCGCCCCAGTGGGCTCGGCCGACAGCCTCGAGACTTCGTCTCGTCCCCAGCGAACCAAGCAGGAGACTGTCGTATTGCGAAAGGTCGCGTCCGCGGCCCTGGCCGTTCCCGTCCTGGCGCTCGTGTACCTGCCGCTCCTCGCGCGCCGCAGCGTGGCAGCCCGGATCGGGCTACTCGCCAGCGTCGGCGTCGTCGTTCTCGTCGCCGCGTTCGGTTTGTCGCGGCCCGTCCCGACGACCGCGACCGCGCCGTCTGCCCCGATCACCGCCCTCGCCGACGATTCGTTTCGCTCGATCGGGGCGGCGACTGACCTGCGGGCCGCCGTTGACATCACGTTCAGCGAGACGATGGACCCGCTCAGCGTGGCGAAGTCGCTGAGCGTCGCGCCGGCGAACACGGTCGAGCTCGCCTGGAATTCCGAGCGAAAGATCCTGACGATTCGCCCGACGAACCATTGGGCGGCCGGCGCCTACCACACGCTGTCGGTCGCACCGGGCGCCCTGTCCGCCGCCGGCCGGCCGATGTCGACGCCGGTCCGGGCCGCGTTCGTGACTCGCCCCGTCACCACGGGTCGGATCGCCGCGACGAATACGGCCGGGGTTGCGACGGCGGTGTCGAGCGCCTTCCACTTGACGTTCGATCGGCCAGTCGCCACCGTCGCGGTCCAAGCCGCGCTCCGGGTGACACCGGCCGTGGCGGGGACGGTTGTGGCAGAACCCACTGATGACTCCGGTTCCACCGATTCGGCGACGGCCTTCTCCTTCCGGCCGAGCGTTGCGCTCGCACCGGGGGCGTCGTACCGCCTGACCGTGGACGGCCTCGTCGATCCCGACGGCGCGGCCGTGGCTGTCGAACCACTGCAGTTCTCGACGAGCGCCGCACCCCGTGTCGTCCGCTTCCGGCCGGCCGACGGGACGCGCAAGATCGAGCGCGGCCAGGCGATCTCGGTCCGGTTCAGCGAGCCGATGACCCACGTCACGACCCGCGCCGCGTTCCGCGTGACGGCCAACGGCGCCGCGGTTGCCGGCGCGTTCAGATTCGCCGAGGGCAGCACGGTCCTGATCTTCACCCCGACCAAAGCGCTGCCGGCCGCTGCCGTTGTGGTCGTCCGGGTGGAGGCAACCGCGACCTCGCTCCACGGTGTGGGGCTCGCGGCCCCCGCCCACGCGACGCTGACGACGATCCCGGCTCCGGTCAAGGTCGTCACCAAGGCGCCGACGGCCACGACCACGACATCCATCCCCAAGCCGTCGGGTGGCGGCGCGGTCGGTGGCGGCTCGTGGGGCAGCGTCGAGACGTACTACCTGCGCCTGATGAACTGCACCCGGACCGGCGGCGTTGTCACCTCGACCGGGTCCTGCAGCAGCCCGGGCGGCCGGAACGTCGCCGCCCTGAAGCTCGATGCGGGCATCTCGGCCAAGGTCAGCCGGCCGTATGCCAGGAAGTTGGCCGTGAACAACCTGTGCACCCACTTCAGCGGTGGCAACCCGGGCGACCGCCTGCGGAGTGCCGGGTACACGAGCTACATCTGGGCCGAGAACCTCGGGTGTCGCTCCGGGAGCCCGATGTCGGCCGTCCTCGGCTCGCACCTGTTCTTCCAGGCCGAGAAGCCGTACCTCGGCGGCCATTACGTGAACCTGATGAACGCCAAGTATGACCGGGTCGGGATCGGCGTGTGGGTCTCGGGCGGGCGCGTCCGTCTCGTCGTCGACTTCTACCACCCGCGCTGAACGCGAGCCGGACCGACCGGGACCGGGACCATCGGGCCGGTGACGGCTTCGCGGGCGACCGGCGACGATGGCGCCGTGATCCGCAACGCCGTCATCCACATCACCAACGAGCAGCCGCTCCTGGCCGACCTCTACGAGATGCCGACCGCGTCCGACGCCAGTCTCGTGTGCACGAACATCCGGATGCTCGACGGCAAGAAGCCGATCTTCATCGACGATGCGAAGTCGATCTTCGTCTTCCCGTACCTGCATATCCGGTTCATCGAGATCCTGCCCGGCTCGACCGCCGGCCAGCCCGCGGGGGGCGAGGACGAGCTCGTGGCCGACATCGTCGCCCCCGTTGTGGATGAGGAGCCCGAGGCCGATCTCGAGCTCGACGAGGACTTCCTGCGCCGGATCCGCGACGTCTGACCCGCCCGGGGCGAGAACGCGGCCACGCTCGTTCAGGGTGATCATCGAGCCGGAACCCCGACAGGCCCGCGCGAAGCTCGCGCGGGATCCTCTTCGCCGTCGTCGATGACCACGTTCGGCTGGCGGGCACCCCGCCCGCGCGGCTGATCGAGCGACGGCGGACGGTTTCGTCGGGCTTCGCCCGACGCCTGCCCACGCACCGACGACGACCGGACCGGGTGCACTGAGCGTGAAGGACCCGGTGCTACACTCCCGGCCGTGTCAAAGAACCTCGTGATCGTCGAGTCGCCGGCCAAGGCGCGGACGATCGAACGCTATCTCGGCGCGGACTACACGGTCCTCGCTTCCTATGGCCACGTCCGCGACCTGCCCGAGAACCCGGGCAAGGGCAAGTTCGGGGTCGACGTCGACCACGACTTCGCCCCTGAGTACGTGATCTCGGACGATCGCAAGAAGCAGCTCGCCCTCATCACGAAGGCGGTCAAGATCGCCGACGACGTGTGGCTCGCCACCGACCTCGACAGGGAAGGGGAGGCGATCGCCTGGCACGTGGCCGAGGCTGCCCACGTCCCAGCCTCGAAGGCCCACCGGGTCACGTTCAACGAGATCACCGAGAGCGCGATCCGCGAGGCGTTCGCCAACCCGCGCGACATCGACGTCAACCTCGTCGATGCCCAGCAGACCCGCCGGATCGTCGACCGTCTCGTCGGCTACACGCTCAGCCCGCTGCTGAGCCGCAAGATTCGCTCCGGCCTGTCGGCCGGGCGCGTCCAGTCGGTCG
>JANLYK010000626.1:0-3043 GCA_031365595.1 Chloroflexota bacterium
ATCCTGGCGATCCGCTGACGCGCGTGGAGTCCGCGACATTCCGGTTCGCTCATGATCTGACGCTGCGGGTCGGCGGCGACCGATCGGCCGTCCGGCACGCGCGTCGGGAATACGCGCCGGCCGAGACGACTGAGGTGACGGCGGCGGACGTCGAGGTCCGGTTCGGGGCTGGCGCCCCGGTGGCTCGCGGCGACAGCGGAACGGTCGGCCGAGGCGGCCACAAAACCGTCGCCTGGCGGGTCGCGCTCGGCGATCCGGCGATCTCGCCGCTCGAGGCGACGATCAAGACGAGTGGCTGGCCGGCGTCCTTCGCCCGGTCGCTCGTCCAGGGCTATGTCGTGGAGCCGCTCCTGTCGGTCGCGGCCGTGCACCGCGGCATGGTTCTCCTGCCGGGTGCCGGGATCATGCTCGACGATGGGCTCACGCTCCTGCTCGGTCGGTCGCGGGCCGGCAAGAGCACCCTGGCCGCCCGGAGCCTGGCGGCCGGACGCATCGTCCTCGGGGACGACCAGCTCTTCGTCGATGCGGCTGCGACCGCGTGGCCGTTCCCTCGCTCGCTCCGCTTCTATCCCGATCTCGAGAGGACTGCGCCGACGGCGTGGGCCCGACTGCCGCCGCGAGCGCGGCTCGCGCTCAGGCTCCGCGGCGTCGTGGCGAGGGCGTCGCGCGGGTTCATCCGGCCATCGCTCGCCGTTCGCGCGGCCGCGCTCGGAACCGGCCAGCCCAACGGGCCCGGGTCGATCGACCGGATCATCCTGATCGAGCGTGACGCAGACCGGGCCGGCCTTGTCATGGAACCCTCGTCGACCGAAGCAGCCATGGATTGGGCAGCCGGGTTGCTCCGGGAACAACGCGAGCGCCTTGTTCGACTCGGTAGCTCGCGTTGGGAGGATGCCATCGAGCGAACCGCCGCCGAGGAGCGGCAGATCCTGGGCAGGGCATTCGCAGGCGTCGGGGTGGAGCGCCTCGCGATCCCGCGGACGTGGGACGCTGCGACCGCTGTCGAGGCGACGGCTCGCCTGCTCTCGATCTGACGGCATCGCGACCCGCGCATGTGCCCGAACGGGGTCAGTTTGGTTGGTCGTCGGACACCGTTCGTCCGTCACAAGCGGCCGGCAACGGTCGATCCGGACAGAGTCATGTGCCCGGCAATACTCGGTGGATGTCAACCCGCCGACATTCGGCGCACGGGGGCAACTGGGAGCTTGGTACCCCCTTGACGTAGGACCTTGGTACTACCAGACTCGCCCACGGAAGCGAGCGCCGGCCGGGGGGCCACGAGCGCCGCAGTGACCGTCGCTCACTTGGGGATGCAGGGGCACGGTGTGTCTTGGGGGCACCCGTGGACGCACCCCGGTGAGCTGTCAGCGTCGGGGGAGAGAGGGTCAGCGCGTTGGCCGTCGGCATCCGGCACGCCCGCGAGCGATTCATCGAGTCCGGTCTGTGCCGGATGTCTGCGTGCCTCGGCTCGGCCGTGGCCGCTTTTCCATCGCCGGTCCCCGAGACCGGACCGGTGCCTCCGCGCCCTGAACGCGGGGGCACCGGTCTGCTCGTTTCCGGGCTCGACGACGGGGCGTCGACCCGGGAGGTGGGCGACTGAGCTGACCCAGCGTCGTGTCTCGAGGCGTTTTCGGGGATCGGGGGTGAATTTCGGGGATCCGGGGGCGGATCGACGGCCGTCAGCCGTCCAGGGGAGTGACAGGATGACCAGGGAACAGGTCAAGCGCACGATTCCGCGCAAGTGGGGGCCGATCCTGGCCCTCGTCGCCATCCTCGTCGTCGTGGGGACGGCGCTGGCGGTCCACAACGATGGCTACTTCGAGCTCGACGGCAACGCCACGAGCATCGCCGACGACGGCGCGCCGTTCGGCTTCAACGACGGCGAGGACTGGGACAAGATCTGTCCCGCCGGCGAGCCGGCCGGCGCTGCGGCGCCGTGCACCGGCGGCAGCGCCGCGATCGCCAAGTTCTTCAAGACCGACGACAACCGGATCTTCACCGGCGGCTCGACCAAGGACGACCTCGACGTCACCGGCTGGCTCCATACGACGGGCTCGGTCCCGGACAAGGACGAGCTGCTCCACGGCTTCGCCGCCCGCTACGGCGATCACGTCTACTTCGGAGCCGATCGCTTCGCGAACAGTGGCGACGCCCAGATGGGCGTGTGGTTCTTCCAGAGCGCCGTCGGACCGATCACGTCCGGCGCCAACGCCGGCAAGTTCAGCGGCAGCCACCGCGACGGCGACATCCTCGTCCTGAGCGACTTCACCAGGGGTGGCACCCAGCCGACG
Source organism: Chloroflexota bacterium (assembly GCA_031365595.1). Taxonomy (GTDB): domain Bacteria; phylum Chloroflexota; class Limnocylindria; order Limnocylindrales; family CSP1-4; genus CF-46. The sequence goes on from JANLYK010000626.1 coordinate 2,292, forward strand.
ATCCGGGTCTTCCGCTGGAACGGACCGGGCGGTTCGATCACGACGCCCGCCACGATCAACGGCACCCTTGATCTGCTCGCCGGCACGGCGACCGACATCAGGGACTGCCAGGGCGCCACGCTGTCCAGTACCGACCCGTTCTGCGCCACGGTCAACACCGGCGTCATCGCCTCGCCATGGGCCTTCGTCCCGAAGAGCGGCCCGGCCGGCTCGTTCCAGAAGGGTGAGTTCTACGAGGGCGGGATCGACCTCGCCTTCCTCAACCTCCAGGACGAGTGCTTCTCCAGCGTCATCCTCGAGACCCGCTCCTCGACGTCGGTCGACGCCGTCCTCAAGGACTTCGTCGCCGGCGCCTTCGAGTCGTGCGGAGCGAACATTTCGATCGCCGGCACAGCCACGAACGAGGTCAATGCGCCACACACCTTCACGGTGACGGTCAGCAAGACCATCGGCGGGACCCAGACGGGTGTCTTGGGCGTCGTCCCGACGGTCACCCTGACCTCGACGAACGGCGCGACGATCACCAACGCGAACACGAGCGACTGCGACGACGGCACCGATGCCAGCGGCGTCTGTCTGGTGACGTTCACGTCCACAACGGCGGGCGTCGTCACCGGTCATGCATCAGCCAACGTCGTGATCAGTGGAACGACGTTCCCCGTCCAGACGGACGGTCAGGCCGGCAACTCCGGCGACGCGATCAAGACCTTTGTCGACGCCCGGATCGGGCTCAGCCCCCTGACGGACACGAA
>JANLYK010000026.1:0-3220 GCA_031365595.1 Chloroflexota bacterium
CGGCTCCGGTGCGTGGACACGCTGGCGGACCATCCGCTGCCGGCCTTTCTCGAGGCGGGCGTCCTGGTCACGGTCAACTCCGACGACCCGGCCTATTTCGGCGGCTACGCGGACACGAACTACGAGGCCCTGCGGGCGACGTTCGGCTTCAGCGACGAGGTGATGGCCCGGTTGGCGCGCAACTCGGTCACGGCCAGCTTCCTGCCCGAGGGGCGGAAGACGGGGCTGCTGAGCGAGATCGACGCCTGGATCGCCACGCGACCGAGCTGACTCCGACCGAGCGCCTGCATCTTGCCCTGATGCTGACCCTCACGTTCACCACCGGCATCAACGAGGCGGTCGGCGATCCGCCGCTTTGAGGGATCGCTCTCACATCGAGACAGCATCGGCCAGGAGCAGGACGTCAGAGAGAGAGGGGGGAGCAAGTTCGCCATCGGTCCGATGACCTCCACGTGGAGGCACCCTCGTTGGACGGCCCCGATGGCCGCATGGCGACGCCGGGCTCAAACAGGGGAAGTGGAGCCGACACTCGGACTTGAACCGAGGACCTGCTGTTTACGAAACAGCTGCTCTACCACTGAGCTATGTCGGCCGGACCGGGAGTATAGGCGATGTGGCGCGAGCCCTTCACGCGACCTCTAATGTGCTACCGTGTCGCACATGGAGCGAGTCGGCGTGCGTGAGCTGCGGCGCGAAGCGAGCGCGATCCTTCGGCGGGTCGCCGCAGGCGAGATCGTGGAGGTGACCGATCGGGGTCGCGCGGTCGCCGTGCTGCTGCGGTCGATGCCGAGTGGGCTTGCCCGCCTCGAGCGCGAAGGCCTGTTGCGTCGAGCGCAGGGTGACCTGCTCGACGTACGGCCCACCAAGCTGGTCGATGGCGTGCAAGCTCCATCGACGGTCGTGTCGGACGGGCGGGCTGATTGAGCGCGGTCTATCTGGACAGCTCCGCATTTGTGAAGCTCGCGGTCGAGGAGCCGGAGACCGCTGCGCTACGCGCGTACCTGGCCGGGCAAGACGATCGCCGCGTCTCGTCAGCCCTGTTGCGCACCGAGTCGTTGCGCGCGGTCCGTCACCTCGGCACCGAGGCGCTGGCGACGGTGCGAGAGGGACTTCGCCGGGTCGACCTGATCGCAATCGACGATCGAATCCTCGATGCCGCGGGCACTCTTGAGCCGCGCGTTCTGCGGACCCTCGACGCGATCCATCTCGCGACGGCGCTGGCGGTCGGGGACGATCTCGAGTCGATCGTCACCTACGACGAACGCATGGCTGCGGGTGCCCAGCTGCTCGGCCTGCCGACGGTTGCGCCGCATTGATGTCGAAACCGAAAATCAGGCAGCTTCTGGCCGGCTGACCACCCGGATCCTGGTCGTGATCACATCTGACGAATGATGCTACCCGTGTCCTACCCATGGTAGCTTGATCGTATGAAGGTCAGTGTCAGTCTGCCCGGCGATGACGTCCGGTTTCTCGATGAGTACGCCCAGGAACAAGGGTTGGAGTCTCGATCGGCCGCCCTCCATCGAGCCGTTCGGCTCCTTCGGACTGCCGAGCTCGGCGGCACGTACGAAGCGGCCTGGAATGAATGGAAGGCCGATGGCGGTGCCGATGAACTCTGGGACTCGACGGTCGGGGATGGAGTCAGATGACGATGCGTCGCGGCGACATTCACTTGATCGACCTCGATCCCAGCCGCGGTTCCGAGGCCGACAAACGCCGGCCCGCGGTCATCGTCAGCAATGACGCAGCGAACTCGACGGCGGCTCGACTCGGTCGAGGGGTGATCACGGTGGTTCCCGTGACGTCGAACGTCGAGCGGGTCCATCCCTTCCAGGTCCTGCTGTCGGCCGCCGAAACCGGGCTGGAGCGCGACTCGAAGGCCCAGGCCGAGCAGATCCGCTCGATCACGGTCGAGCGCGTGGGTGAGCGATTGGGCGTCGTCCCGAACTCGATCATGCTCCAGATCGACGAGGCCCTTCGCCTGCACCTTGGCCTCTAACCCCACGCCGTTCGAGGAGCCTTCCATGCCAGATCACCAGCCGACCGATCCAGGCGAATCGACCGACGCGTTGCCGCTCCGCGGTGCACGCGTTGCCGTGCTCGTCGCCGAGGGGGTCGAGGACCTCGAGTACTGGGTCACCGTGATGCGTCTCCGCGAGGCTGGTGCCGAGGTGATCTCGGTCGGGATGAGCCTCGAGTCCGTGAGCGGCAAGAACGGCCTCGAGGCCCGAGCGGACACGCTCGCGACGGACGTCGACCCGTCCGCTCTCGACGGGCTCGTCATTCCCGGCGGCTGGGCACCCGACAAGCTCCGCCGGTACGCCGCGGTCACCGACCTTGTCAGGGCCGTGAACGACGCGGGCAAGCCGATCGGGATCATCTGCCATGGCGGCCTGATCGCGATCTCGGCCGGGATCATCGGGCAGGACCGGCCGGCGACCGGTTCGCTCGGCATCCGCGACGACCTCGTCAATGCGGGCGCCCGCTGGGTCGATGAGCCCGCGCTGCGAGACGGCAATCTCGTGTGGGGACGGGTCGTCGCGGACATCCCGGACTTCAACCGGGAGCTCGTTGCGCTCCTCGAGGAGCGTCGGCGTCAGGAACCGACTGGCTGATTCGCCCGTTCGCCACGCGCGGCTCCTGCCGCAGTCTCGGTCACACGGCGCGCTCGGGTCTCGGGTCGCTTCGCCTGGACGATCCATTCCAGCAAGGCCCGGCGAGCGGATCGGGGGAACGCCTCGAAGCGCTCGCGCGAGCCCGGGTACGCTGCGAACGCTGCCGCGAGGTCGTCCGGCACGAGGAGGTCCTCGACGGCGTCGAGCAGGGTCCACGAGCCATCCACCTTCGCCTGGTCGATGAGGGCGCGGCCGGAATCGGTCATCCGGCCGTCCGCCTCGAGCCGCTCGATCCGGACCTTGTTGCTCCGCGACCAGCCGCTGCCGGCCTTGCGCGGCGACATCCAGATCGTGGTCCGCTCGTCGTCGAGCGTTCGGGCCTTGCTATCGATCCAGCCGAACGCCAACGCTTCCTCGACCGACTCCTCGTAGGTCATCCGAGGCCGACCGGTTGGAGCCCGCCACGACACGAGCCAGATTCCCTCGGTCCGGCCATGGTTGACCTCGAGCCAGCGCCGCCACTCGGCGACCGTCTCGGTGTGGACCAGCTCGCGTTCGTCGTGGGGCACAGTCGTTGGCATGGTCGGATGATCGCGCGTCGGCAC
>JANLYK010000028.1:0-2631 GCA_031365595.1 Chloroflexota bacterium
CTGCTCTCGCCGGCGGCGAGCTACATCAGCGGCGCGATCGTGCCGATCGACGGCGGTCTGATCCGCGCGCTTCCCTGAGCCCTACCAGCGCCGCTCGCGCGAGATGTCATACACGGCCCGGCTCAGGAGGGCCAGCCCCACGGCCGCCAGCCACAGTCCGTATGCCCGCTGAGGCAGGACCGCCTCGAGATTGGTCGTCGCGAGGTCCACGACGCGGATGGCGAGCGCCAGCCAGCCGACGACGGTCAGGATCAGGAAGCTCAGCGACCGATCCAGCCCGACCGGGACGTCGCCCGCGGCGTAGGGCAGGGCCAGCAGCGCGACCACGGCGAGGGCGACAAAGAACACGATCACGCCGCTTCCGTCGAACGCGTTGCCGGACAGGGCGGGCAGCCCGCCGTCCGATGCCGACTGCCACCACGGAAGGAAGCACGCGCCGGCGATCACGATCGCGGCCAGGGCGGCCAACCGCCGGCCATTGCCCATGGGCCGTCGCTGCATCGTCATTCGGGGCTGCTGTAGACCTCCGGGCGGAGGACGCCCACGAAGCACAGGTTCCGGTAGTACTCGCCGTAGTCGAGGCCGTAGCCGACGACGAACTGGTCCGGGATCGTGAAGCCGACGTAGTCCACCGGGATGTCCACGAGGCGCCGGGCCGGCTTGTCGAGCAGGGTGCAGATCCGGAGCGAGCGAGGGTTCTTGCCGCGCAGATAGCGGACGAGGTAGTTCAGGGTCAGGCCGGTGTCGATGATGTCCTCGACGATCAGGACGTCCTCGCCTTCGATGGAGGCGGACAGGTCCTTGAGGATCCGGACGAGGCCCGACGACTCGGTCGAGGTGCCCCCGTACGACGAGACCTCCATCAGGTCGATCCGGACCGGGATCGGGATCGCCCGCATCAGGTCGGCCATGAACGGCAGCGATCCCTTGAGGACCGAGACGAGGGTCAGGGGCCGATCGCCATGGTCGGCCGCGATCCGGGCCCCGAGCTCCTTGACCTTGGCGTCGATCTCCGCCTCGCTGACCAGGACCTCGCCGATGTCCCCGACGAGATCGATCGCAGCCGTCACGAGTCGCCTCCGGGCAGAACGGCGGACAGGTCGATCGGCGGATCGATCGACCGCTGGTCGGCGGGGCCGTCGGGGACGACCTGCCCGGATGTCCCGCTCAGGCCGTCGGCAAGGGCCAGCCGGCCGAACTTCAGCAACAGAGCGCGGAAGTCTCGGGCGTAGAAGAGCTTCACCCGGATGTCGGGATACAGCTCCCGGATCCGGCGAAGCTTGCGGTTCTTCTTGCGGACGAGCTTCTGGCGGAGGGTGGTCATCTCGAGGTAGAGCTCGAGGTCGGGCAGCCAGAAGTCCGGCGAGAAGCTCTCGACGACCGCGCCCTCGAGGTTCCACAGGATCGGGAAGGTGTGCGGCTCGTACTCCCAGGCGATGCGGTAGTAGTCGAGGATCCGGGCCATCTCCGCCTCGCTCGCGTGGGCGAAGGCCGGGGTCGGCCGATCCGGGGGGCCGGCCGCGTCGATCGCGATCGGCTGGGGTCGACGTGCCGAGCTCGCCAGGGCCGCGGCCGGACGGGCAACGGCGGCGAGCCGGCCGTCGACAGCGGATCTGGGAGCGGCCGGCCGCCGCCGGCCGCGGCGACCCGAATCGGAGCCAGTGGTCGGGCTGACGGTCACCGGACCGGACCGCCCGCCGGTGGATCGAACCGGCCGATCAAGGCCTCCAGGCCGCCCCGGGCGAGGAGCTCGTGGACGCGCTCCAGATCGGCCGAGCCGATCGGTCCGGCGTCGCGGAAGCGGGCCGCGTCGCCGGATCCGAACTCGCCATAGCGCTGGTCAGCGTCGGCCGCGACTGACTCGGTCGAGGCGTCACCGGCGAGGTCGCCGAGGTCGCCAGTCGCGCCCGGGCCCATCACGATCGCGAGGGACTCGCTCCGGCAGGCCGCGCACTGGATCTCGACGAACGCGATGTCGTCGCGCCGGGCGAGGACGCGGACCCGATCGGTCGGGACGAGTTCGCCGCAGGCGGCGCAGCCGACCCCGCCGGCGAGCGAATCGAGGTCGTCGCGCGGATCCATCGGCGGCAAGTCTAGCCGGTCGGCCGCGATCCGCGCTGGCTCGGTCTCACGGCGCCCGATACCCCCGCCTTGTGAACGGATACTCCCACGGGGTATCATCGGCTCCCCATTCACACCCGATCGGAGTCACTGCCCGTGCCGACCAGCACGACCCGTCGCACGGCCGCCCCGCCACCGGCCAACTTCCGTCACAGCTACTCGAAGGACAAGGCCGGCCTGATCCGGCGCCTCTCCCGGATGGAGGGCCAGGTCCGTGGCGTCGCCCGGATGATCGAGCGCGAGGAATATTGCGTTGACATCCTCCAGCAGACGTCCGCGCTCCGGGCCGCCGTCGACGCTCTCTCGATCCTCGTCCTCGAGGACCACGTCCAGGGCTGCGTCCGGACCGCTGCCGAGCGCGGCGAGGCAGACGCCTATGTCGACGAGGTGATCGACGTCGTCCGACGAACGCTCGGCCGGCCCGTTCGGAGCGGCAGCCGCTCGAGCTGACCGGAGGGGCCGAACCCGGTACTTCCGGTCACGCTCGGATCGGCGGCTGGGGGATGTCCG
>JANLYK010000037.1:0-2208 GCA_031365595.1 Chloroflexota bacterium
GACCGAACGACAGGCCGACATCGATGACATCGGGCGCCTGCGGGCCCTTGTTGTCCTTGTTGGCTTTGATCGCCTCGATCTCGTCGCCGGAGCCGGCGTCGGGGTTGAGCTCGTTGACCTCGAGGCCGTACTTGGCCTTGAAGCCCTCGATGACCTCGCCGTAGTTGCACCAGGAGTGGGGCAGGGCGATCGTGGTGAGGGTGCCTTCCGCCTTGGCGGCGGTGACGAGGTCGGCCATCGCGTCGGCCGACGCGGCCGGGGCGGAGGCGCCGGTCGAGGCGGCGGGCGCGGAGGCGCCGGTCGAGCCGCCGGGTGCGGTACTGGCGCCGCTGGTGCAGGCCGACGCGACGATCGCGATCACCGCGAACGGAGCGACGACGCGGAACAAGGCGTGCTTCGTGGTCAAGGTCTGTTCTCCTCTGGTCGATGCGTGACGGAATTCCGGGACAGGCGCCGCGACTCGCGGACACCGGCGCGATCAGGTTTCCTCCTGTGGCGATCGCGCGAGTCTTGACGGCGGCCCTGCGCGAACGCGCTCGGGACAGGCCGATGCCAGTCGCGCGCATTTCACTGCCCGGCGGCACTCTGCGTCAAGAGTGTGAACGATCCATTACTGATGTGTTGCCGAATTCTGCGGCTGTCGCACAGGAACGACGATGGCTGCGTTGCCGCCTGCGGTCCTCACTCACGCACATCCGAGTGCGTTCGTTCCGGTCCGCGGGGTCGCCTTGCCCTCGTCACCCTTTCGCGACGAAGGCAGTCGCCGGGTTGGCCCGGGCCGGGCTCGGGTCGTCCGGTCCGGCGTTGGGTCGACCGGTCTGGTGCGGTTTCATGCCAGAAGTCCAACCTGGGGACCTTCGGCGCGTTGACTGGCCGTCAGCGCGTCCGCAAGCCCCCGGGCCCGAGCGTGACTCGAGTCGTGCCATCCTCGATTCGGGCCCGGCAGACCCGGATTCCGGGCGTGTTGTGCGCCGAAGGTCAGGCCGGCGGACATGTGGCATGAAACCCGGACCGGTCGGCGACCATGAAGTCCAGGACGGACGGCATCACCGCCGCCTCGCGCGGCGGGAGAAGCGTTGCCGGATCGACGGGCATCGGGCGGTGGCCGTACGCCCCGATCCCGATCCGGTCGACGTGCCCGCGGAAGTACAGGTCACGGTCCTGGTGGCGGAGGATCGGTCGGAGGTTCTCCAGTTCGTCGCTGGCCGCGATCCCCGCGAGCGCCTCGACCAGTGTCGTTTTCACGTACTGGTGAGCGAGCGGCTGGAGCGGCGTGCGCAGCCCGACCATCGCTCCGATCCGCGGGCCCCAGATCCCGGCGCACGACACGACGATGTCGGCCGGGAACTCGCCCCGATCGGTGAGTACGGCCGTCACTCGCCCGTCGTCGGTCCGGATCGCGGTCACGGTCTGCTCGTCGGCGAATCGCGCGCCGCGCCCGATCGCCCGGCGGCCCATCGCCTCGATCGCCCGGACGGCCTTCGCCAGCCCGTCGCTCGGGACGAGATAGCCGCCCAGGATCCGGTCGCGGTCGAGGAGTGGGCCAGCCCGCGACGCACTCGTCGGGCTCGAGCAACCGACCCTCGACGCCCCACGACGTCGCGAACCCGAGTCGCCGCTGCAGCTCCTCGAGCCGCTCCGGGGTCGTCGCCAGCTCGAGCCCGCCGACCTGCCGGAAGCACCACTGCCCATCGAGCTCGGGGCCGCTGTACTTGGCGACCGTGTACGCAGCGTACTCGGTCATTGCCTTCGAGCCGTTCGTCTGGAACACGAGGCCCGGCGCATGCGATGACGAGCCGCCGGTCGCCCAGAGGCTCCCCTGATCGAGGACGGTGACGTCGGTCCAACCGCGCTCGGTGAGCTCGTCGGCCAGCCCGGCGCCGACGATCCCGGCCCCGATGATCACGACCCGCGGCGACGCCATCGTTCCTCTGGTGTGAATCGCGACGGCGGACGGATTGGACAGCCCGCCGCCGCGTTCGCTGTTCTGGAGACCGCCGCGTGACGACGGCCCGGCCAGGTCAGCCGATCAGGGGATCCACTTCTGCCACGTTGCGGCGTTGGCGTCGATCCAGACCTTGGCCGCGTCGAGCTCCTTCATGTTCTTGTTCGTGATCGCATCGGCGACGGAGTTCTGGTCGGCGTTGGTCCACTGGAAGTTCTTGATGAAGGTGGCGGCAGCGCCGGCGCCCTCCATCCACTTCGTCC
>JANLYK010000050.1:0-3349 GCA_031365595.1 Chloroflexota bacterium
GAGCTGCAGAAAGCGGGCGTCGACCTCCAGTCCGCCGCCGACAAGCAGGACCTGGCGGCGATGAAGGGTGCCGCCGACGGCCTGGCTGACCTGGTTGGCAAGCTGACTCCCCAGATCGAACGGCTCGAGGCATATCCGCTCACTGCGCGGGCGGGCACCCTTTACCGAACCGCGTTTCCCCCGCTCGGTGCCGGCGCCCGGCAACTCAGCGACGCGATCGCCAAGGGCGACTCGGCAGGGATCCTCGACGGCAGCCGGCTGATCGCCCGCAGTCTTGCCGATTACGCCATCGCCCGGCGCGAGCTCGGTCCCCTCGTCGAGCAGGCGATCCTCCAGCAACGGCTCCTCGTCAAGTAGCCGGAGCCTTGCGCAACCCAGCGGTCCACCTCTTCCTGCTCGCCGTGATCGCCCTCGCGGCGTGCCAGGGTGCCGTGACCCCGTCACCCGCCGTGTCGCCGGCCCCGTCGCTCGGCGGCGGCAGCCCGGATCCGTCGATTGTTGCCCCGAGTTCGGCCCCCACTGGGCTGGATCTCCTCGACACGACCTACACACCCGAGGCAGGCAGAGCCGGGGGCACGATCGTGATCGGCGACTGGAAGGAAGCCAACCAGTTCCATCCGTATTTCGTGACCGCCCAGACCGATGCCCGGGTCGCGTCCGCAGCCTGGTCCACGCTCGTCGTCGTCACCCCGGATCTGAGGCTCGCGCCCGATCTCGCGGCGAGCATCCCGACCGCGGACAACGCCGGTGTCCGCGTGCCGGGCGAAGGCGGTGACGCCATGACGGTCACCTGGAAGCTTCGCGACCATCTGACGTGGTCGGACGGAGAAGCTCTCACCTGCGACGACATGAGATACACCTGGGAGTGGGTGACGGATCCGGCCAACGTCGGGGTTAATGCGGCTGGTTTCGAGAACATCACGGCCGTCGACTGCCCTTCCGCAACGGACATGGTCTGGCACTTCGACCGGATCTACGAGGGCTACCTGACCCTGATGACCGCGCCGCTGCCGCGCCATTACCTGGCGGCCATTCCGCTCGCCGACCAGACGACCGGTGTCGGCTTCCGGGGCAGCGAGGTCGCCAAGGTCCCGGTGAGCGGCCCGTTCAAATTCGAATCCGTTGCCCCGGGGAGCGAACTTCGGATGATCAGGAATCCGGCCTATACGAGCTGGTCGACCGGCAAGCCCGCCCACCTCGACCGCCTGGTCTGGAGGTGGTTCGGCGATGTCGACGCGCTGATCGCCGGCTACAGGAATGGTGATATCGACGTTGCCACGGGCCTGCAGGACGTGGACCGGCCGAAGGTCACGAACATCGCCAAGCAGGTCTCCGCGATCCCGTCACTGACCTACGAGCTGCTGCGCCCGAACTGGTCGCCGACGTCGTGCTCGCGCGGCGGGCAGGTCGCCGATCGCGGCCCGGGCTGTCCGGTGAGCGATCCTGTGGTGCGTCAGGCCGTCGCACTCGCGATCGACAAGAGCGAGATCGTGACGCTGCTCGGCGACAACGTCGAGGCGATCGACGGCAACGTCGCGCCGGATTCGTGGTTCTTCGCCCCGTCGCCGTCGCTGGGGTTTGACCCGGCCCGCGCCCGATCGATTCTCGACGCGGCCGGCTGGGTCGTCGGCGCTGATCGCATCCGGGCGCGCGACGGCCTGACTGCTCGGGTCGAGCTGTGCACCACGGACGATCCCGCGCAGGTCGCCATCGTCGAGCTCATTGGCCGCCGGCTGCGCGAGGTCGGGATCGACGGACGGCCCCAGACGGCGACGCCCGACGAGATGTTCGGCGACGACAGCACCAGCACCATCGATGCCCCGTGCGCCCTGGCGCGCGGGAACTTCGACCTCGCCCTGGTCAGCTCGACGCGCGCGGTCGACCCGCTCGCCAACTTCTTCACCTACGACAGCAGTCAGACGCGTCCAAATGGAGCAAACGACGGGTCAGTCAGCGATCCGCTGATCGATACCGCGCTCCGGACGGTTCAGACGTCGGTCGACTTCCGGGTTGTCGAGGACGCGATGGCCGAGTTCCAGCGCGTCTACGTCGAGAAGACGGTCGAGATCCCCCTCTACTCCCGGATGCTCGTCGAGCTCCATGCGCCGACGCTCGGCAACTTCGCGGCCAGCCCGACGGCAGCCGGCTCGACCTGGAACGTCGTCGACTGGTTCGTCAGGCGCTGATCGCGGGAGGGGGTCGGTCACCCGAGGTCGGCTCGTCCGCGGCCGCAGCGCCCGCGGCACCCCGGAAATGGCACGACACGAGGTGGCCGCCGCCCGCGTCGAGCAGGGGCGGCTCGACGGTCGCGCAGATCTCCGGTCCGCCGAGCTCGGCCCGGAGCTGGCAGCGCGGGTTGAAGTGGCAGCCCTTCGGCGGGTTGACCGGCGAGGGGACGTCGCCGCGCAGGATGATCCGCTTCCGGCGCAGCTCCGGATCGGGGATCGGGATCGCTGACATCAGGGCCTGGGTGTACGGATGCTCTGGCGCGCGGAACATCTCGCGCCGGTCGGCCAGCTCGGCGACCTTGCCGAGATACATCACCGCGACCCGGTCGCTGATGTGCTCGACCACGCCCATGTTGTGGGCGATGAACAGGTAGGTCAGCCCGAGCTCGCGCTGGAGCGACTTCAGCTCGTTGAGGACCTGCGCCTGGATCGACACGTCGAGGGCCGACACCGGCTCGTCACACACGACCAGGTCGGGCTTGAGGATCAGCGCCCGGGCGATCCCGATCCGCTGGCGCTGGCCGCCCGAGAACTCGTGCGGATAGCGCCGGGCGTGGTACGGCGCGAGCCCGACGAGATCCATGATCTCCTTGACCCGGATCCGGCGCTGGGCCGGGGTTCCGATCCCGTGGATGCGGAGGCCCTCGCCGATGCTGTCGCCGATCGGCGTGCGCGGGTCGAGCGACGCGTACGGGTCCTGGAAGATGATCTGCATGCGCCGCCGGTAGGGCTTGAGCTCGGAGCTCGACAGGGTTGCGATGTCGACACCGTCGACCACGATCGAGCCCGCGGTCGGCTCGATCAGGCGGAGAAGCAGGCGTCCGACGGTGGTCTTGCCGCAGCCCGATTCGCCGACGAGGCCGAGCGTCTCGCCGCGCCGGATGTCGAAGCTCACGCCGTCCACGGCCTGGACGGCGGCCACGGTCCGCTGGAGGATCCCGCCCCGGATCGGGAAGTGCTTGACCAGGCCGCGAACCTCGACGAGCGGTCGCGCCGCCGGGGCGGAGGCGCGCCCCTCGGCAGGGCCGCCGGCGGGGGAGCCGCCGGCCACGTCGGCCGCCGTCATCGGGCCGCCCCCGGGTCGAGCAGCGTGCCGGCCGCCGCCACGCCGCCGTCGGCCA
>JANLYK010000065.1:0-7458 GCA_031365595.1 Chloroflexota bacterium
CCGAGCGGAACGCCGCCGAGACCGACCCGCTGATGACCGCCCTCGGCCTGCCGTACCCGACGATCGTGGGGATCGTGTCGGGCGGCGAGTGGGCCTCGACGGTCCTCGACCGGGTCGTTGCGGACGGTCGGTACGGGGTCCAGCTCGGGCAGTCCCCGGCGGACGCGGCCGCGGACCTGCGGCGGGCGATCGACGCGGCGAACGCGTCGGACCCGTTCCTGCGTGAGCATCCTGCCACGGTCGAGATCGTCGGCGGCCAGTTCGGTTCGGGGCGGGTCGCCTCCGACCATGAGCTGCCGGTCGGGCTCGCGGATGTCGCGGAGGAGCTGACGGGGCGCCGTCCGGCCCTGCTCGGCGAGCCGTACGGCGCGGACATGCGCCTGTTCATCAACGAGGGCGGCACGCCGTGCGTGATGTACGGCCCGGGTGACGTCAAGGTCGCCCACAGCGCCGACGAGCATGTCCCGCTCGCCGAGGTCGAGGAGTGCGCCATGGTCCTCGCGGCCTGGGTTGCGCGTGAGCTCGAGGCCGGGGCGAGCGGCTGACGCGACAGGCAGGCTGCGCCCACGCAGGTTTCCAGCCAGGCTGAACAGCAATTCGGCTGGGACTGCCGATTGAGCGACTTGGCAGGCTGTAGAGGGGCGGCAGGCACCTTCGGAGGCGCTCGGGACCCGCTCCGGAGTGCGTCACGAGACTCGAACCACCCGTATCATCCGAGCGGATCGAGCCCGCCGAGCGTCCCGGGCACCGGGTCTGTTCAGTCAGGCTGGAAAGCTGTCACTCGGGACCCCGGGGTTTGCGCCGGGCGGCCGGGCCAGGTTGTGGGCAGCCGTTCGGCTTGACGGATCAGGCGGCCTGCGCTCCGGCGACGGCCGACCGGCGGGCGATCACGAGCAGGGTCGGGACCACGACGAGCGCCGCTCCGAGGAGGCCGAGCGTCGCGAAACTGGCGGCGGCGACCACCACGCCCGACCCGAGGCTGGCGGCGGCCGCCGAGCTCCAGATCAGGCCATCGGTGAGGCCCTGAATGCGGGTCCGCTCGGCGAGCGACAGGTCCTGCGTCAGGAGGGCCGATCCCGCCACGTACCCGAGGTTCCAGCCATATCCGAGAAGGAACAGGGCGACGAACAGGATCACGCCGCCGTCCGGGGGCGCGACGGCCGCGAGCACGGCGGCGAACGCGCTGACCCCCATCCCGGCCAGGATCACCGGGATCGTTCCGAGGCGGTCCGTCAACCGGCCGGTCAGGGGCGACAGTCCGAACATGCCGAGGGTGTGGCCGCTGATCACGACACCGACCGCGCCGAGATCGTGGCCGTGGGCCGTCATGTGGAGCGGCGTCATCGTCATGATCAGGACCATCACGACCTGGACGGTCACGAGCGACACGATCGCGACCGGCACGTTCGGGCGGCGCAAGACCGCGGCGAGGGACGCCGACGTCGAGCGGTCGCCGCCGGGCTGATCGTGGCGCGACGACACGTCCGCCAGGGCGTACGGGTCCGGACGCAGGGCGAGGAGCGTCAGGAGCGCTGCTCCGCCGACGAACACCACCGGCACGAGATAGGCACCCGACAGCTCGGGCAGGCCGAGGGCGACCGCGAGGGCGCCGGCGGGCGCGGCGAGATTCGGCCCCACGACGGCCCCGATCGTCGCCCCCCAGACGACGATCCCGATCGCCGAGGCGCGCCGGTCGGACGGGAACAGGTCGGCCGCGACGTAGCGCGAGAGCTGGTTCGAGGCGTTTCCGAAGCCGATCAGGATGGTCCCGAGCAGCAGGAGCCCGAGAGAGCCACCGATGATCGCGACAGTCGCGACCAGCGCCCCGACGACGCCGACGCCGTAGCCCGCCGCAAGCCCGACCCGGCGCCCGGCGCGGACCATCACCTGCGACAGGGTGACCGCGCCGAGGGCTGCCCCGAGGACGACGGCCGCCCCCGGGGCGCCGCTCCATGCGGTGCTGCCGGCGATGTGCTGGGCGGCGATCGACGATACGGTCGAGGCAGCGATGTGACCGGTGCTCCCAAGCGCGACGCCGGCCACGAGCGACCAGTGGGTGCGCCGCCGCAGCCGGTTCAGCGTCGAGGCGGGAAGGTCGAGGGCGGCGATCGTCACCGCCCGATGATATGGGCCGGACCGCCGCTCAACCGAGCCCGAGCGTCAGGACCTCGACCGGCGCGGACCCGTTGGCGGCGCCTCCTTTGGCTGCCGGTCGAGGCCCGGCCCGCGCCGCCTGCTCCGCGGCAACCTCGACGAGGCGACAGATCGCATTTGCCTTGCGCATCTCGTCGGGTCCGTGCGGCGCCACGAGGAGCAGGTTCGGGCTGGCCACCACGATCGCCAGGCCCATGGCTCTCGAGACCGCGACGTTGAGTCGGTGGCCGTCGTACAGGAAGGCCATGCCGCGCGGCGCGTCGTCTGCCGAGGAGGCAGCCATCGAGTAGATCGCGACCGGTGCCTCCTGGCCCTGGAACCGATCCACCGTCCCGACCCGCGCCGGCCGGCCCAGGCGCTTCGTGGCGCTCGCCTGGATCATCGCCACGTGGGCGTTGTACGGCGCCACCACCACGATGTCGTCGATCGCGAGCCGGCGGGTGCGGCCGTGGCGATCGACCCATTCCCGTCCGAGCAGGTCCTCGATTGCGTCGGTCACGATCTCCGCCTCCGCGATCGATGCCGACTCGTCGCCGTCGTGGACGACCGGCTGCCAGCGGATGCCGGTCCCGCCGATCGGTGGCGATCCACCCAGGGCCTGGCGGGCTGTCGATTCGTCCGGACCCAGCCGCCGCTCGTAGAAGATCTCCGAGATGTAGTCGTTGACGTCGGGGTGCATCCGATAGGTCGTCGGCAGGAGGAGGCCGCGTTCCGGGGGGACGGTCAGCGCGTCACCGACGAGATGCTCGAGGGCCGATACACCGGCGCCCTCGGGGTGGATGCCCTGGCTGACCTGGGGGAGCTGGTTCGGATCGCCGAGCAGGACGACGGACTTCGCCGCACCGGCGACCGCGACGGCATTGGCCAGACTGAGCTGACCGGCCTCATCGACGAACAGCACGTCCACCGCGTCATCGAGATCGGCCCGGGACCAGAGCCATGCCGTGCCGGCTGCAATCGGGAAGGTGCGCGCGGCGAGAAGGGGAGCGACCGCCCCCGGCTCGTCGACGATCCGGACGCCCGTCTTCGTCGATCCCGCTTCACTGTCCGACTTCTGGACGGCGCTGAATGCCTGGCGCCTCTCCGCGAACGCCTCCGCGGTCGCGTCGAGGAGGTTCGTGATCGCCTTGTGCGATTGGGCGGTGATCCCCACGGTCTTCCCGGCCGCGACGAGGGCGGCGATCATCCGCGCGCCCGTCCACGTCTTGCCGGTCCCGGGTGGGCCTTGGATCGGCAGCACGCCGTTGTCGAGATCGAGGGCCAGCCGAACGGCGGCGTCGACGGCCGCCTCGTCGGCGCGGCGTAGCCCCGCGACCGCTGGCTCGCCGCCGAGACTCATGAGCCGAGGCGTCGCGCGGGCGACGAGGTCGCGTGCCGCCTGCCGGTGCGCTGATCCGTCCGTCGGGACGAAGCCCCGCTCGAGCACGTCGTCGGCGATCCGACGGAGGGCATCGCGCAGTCCGTTGGTCGGGATCGGCGTGCCGGGGATCAAGGCGGCCGGATGGTGACCCAGCTTCGTCACCGTCCGGAACAGGTCGACCGTGCCCTCGATGTCGTCGACCGCGACGACCTCCCCGGCGTCCTTGCCGCTCTCACCGTCGGCCGGATCGAAGGCCGGGCGCCCGACCCGGATCTTGTGATCCTGGGGCGTGAACCGGTAACGCCGGACGAAGCCGCCACGACCGCGTTCCTCGAGATCCGCCTCGAACGTCAGGCCGCCGATCCCCTCGCTCGACTCGATCAGCCCGTCGACGCTGAGCTTCTGGAGCCGGAAATAGTTCCACCACTCCGGCTTGGCATCCCGGCCGTGCCAATCCAGGAGCTGTGCAAGCAACCAGCGGTTCCGCTGCTCGTCGCTCGCCATCGAGCGATCGGCCGGCACGTCCCGGGTCAGCGCGTCGACCCGGCGTGCTGTCTCGGCCTGCTGGGCCGTCTGTGCCTCGCTCGGCAGCCCGTCCTGGATCGTGGGTCGGTCCATCGGCCAGCCGCGGCCGATCGCCTCGACTCGACGCTCCTCGAGCCACCCGCGGAGCAGCCACGTCGAGACGCAGTCGTCGCGGTTGTAGTCGGCCAGGTCAGTGAGGTGCTGGGCGTCGCCGTCCTTGAGCCAGGTCTCGTACGCGACGACCGAGAACCCGGCTTCGGTGACGGGACCCTGCCGGGCGGGCAGGTAGAACTTCTCGATCCGCTTGATGGAGTACGACTCGACCGAGGCCCGGATCCCCTGGCGGACGACGTTGTACAGGTCGACGAGGACTCCGCCGCGAAGGATCCGATCGACCGCGTCGACCCGCGTCGCGTGGCGCTGCATCAGGCGCTTGATCGCGCCCGCCTCGTACCCGGCGTAGTGGTAGACGTGCATGGCGGGGTCACGCGCGAGGCGGTCCATGACGAGGTCGATGAACGCCTCGAACGCGGCCTTCTCACCGGCCCGGTCGTGCCCCCACAGGGTATGATATGCGGCTGACCCGTCGACGACCTCGACGAGGCCCAGCAGGTATTCGAGCCCGCCGTCCTCGATCCATGGGTCGGCCTCGATGTCGAAGAACAAGTCGAGCGGCGACGGCTCGGGAAGAAGCGCAAGGCCTCGTCCCGGTTCGTCCGGCACCGGCTCGATGAGGTCGTAGAGGAGATCGTGGCGCTGCTCGCCGTCGACCTGGATCCGGGCCTGGAGGCGGAGCCGCTCGAGCGTCCGGGGGTTGAGATCGGGGATCGCCGTGTCCGGATCGAGGACCGCGAGCAGACCGCGGGTCGGCACGCCGCCTTCCTGGAGCCGTTCCGTCGCCGCCCGGGTCATGCCGGCAACGATCGACGGGTGGTCGTCGTCACGTCGCCGCTGCATGCAGGTCGGGAACCAGACGCAGACCCGGCAATGGTCGACCGGGTCGGGGTAGGTCGCGGGCGTGGTCGCTCGTCCGGCCCTGAAGACCCGCTCCTCGAAGCGAGCCTTGACCGCCCGGTAGAACGCGCCGAAGTCATCGAGCCGGAGCGTGTGGGTGACCGAATCGCCGGTGACCACGTGGATTCGCTCGGGCCGCCGGCCCTGGACCATCTCGAGCCGGTCCGAGTACACGCAGACCTGGAGCAGGGCAGACCCCTTGACCGAACGGGCGAGCTTCGTATCGGCCACTTCGTAGTGCCATGGGCCGAGATCAGATGCGCCGTCGACCTTCAGCAGGAAGTCCGCGTGACCGCGCCAGCGACCGTCGAAGAGCGTCGCCTGGTAGATGACATCGACACCGCGGCGCATCGCCGCGATCGTCTCGGTCTCGGCGGCCGCCAGTCGCTCGGGAGTCGTCAGGCCGTCTTTCGTCCCGACATGAACCGACTTGCCCTCCCCGCGGAGACGCTCGAGGTACGCGAGCTCATGGGCATCGCCGCGCTCCTGGAGGAGGACGACCTCCGGATCGGCGCGTTGGTGTGGCTTCTCCCACAGCCCGTCAACCCGGCCGAGTTCGAGCGTCGTCAGATGGCCGCACTCGAGGAACCCGACGAGATCGGTGGCGCTGACGATGATGTCGTCCCCGACCAGTTGCACGCCCGAACCTTAGCCCGGCCGCGTGTCACCTCGCCTGTCACTGGGCTCGTCAAGTCGACACCGCCGTCGCTCGATGACTTGACAGATGAATCCCAGGCGGTCGTTAGCCACGCCGTTCCGGTCAAACGCTCCGTCCAGCGATCAATTGTCAGACCTGGCTGTCGAGTCCACGCTCAGGGCACGTCCGGCCCGCGCCGATCGCCTGACTCGCGTCCGCGTGGGATTCGTATGACAGGAACCGCCGCGCGGTCGGCCGGGCGGCGCATCGCCGGCCGGGCGGCGCATCGCCGGCCTCGGCTCGCCGCCTCACGCGGGGTGCAGGCTCCGCCAGGTATCGAGCGCCCACTTCCAGTCCTGCGGATCGTCGATCTCGATCCGGATCGCCGCCCCGCGTCCACGGACCGCGCTGAATCCCTCGACGATCGCCACCTCCACGCCAGAGCTTGGGTCCGAGGTGAGCCGTGCGCGACCTCGAACGCCGCCGTCGTCGTGCTCGATCGCCTCGTGGCCGAGGTGGCCGGCGACCTGGCGCAGGAACAGGTCGGCCGACATCGGCTGGCCACCTTGCGCCGTCTCGACTCCGGCGAGGGTGATGCTCCGGCCGGCCTCGCCGCCGGCCCATTCGTCGGTCGTGCCGGTGCCCGTGAACGAGCCCGGCACCTCGAGCGCCCAGCCCTCGTGGACGATCGTGACCGGCCGGCGCCGATAGCCGATCGACGCGTCGCCCTGGCCGCGCGCGCCGCCGACGAGCGGTCCGGCGCCACGATCGAGGAGCTGACGCGTCGACTGGTCGGGCAGGCCGCGGAGCTGGAAGAGCTCGCGCCACTCGGCCCAGGGCCAGGCGATGCCCGGTTCCAGCGGATACGCGCGCCTCAGCAACCCGAGCACCTCATCGTCGAGGGCGGATTCGCTGGCGTCGATCGGCGGGCGCCAGCGGACCTCCAGCCAGAGCAGGCAGAGCGCTCGGTTGAGCAGGTAGCGGGCGTCCATCGCGTCGGCGACCCACGGCCAGACGTCGGCCGCCACCCGCGGATCGCCCAAGGCGCGCTCGAGCCAGGCATCATTCCGCGGTCCCAGGACCGTCGCCACGGCACCGTCGAACGTGAACCGTACCCCGGACGGCGTCGCCAGGTGGAGTCCTTCGGCCCGCTGCCGGCGAGCATCCCGCACCGCCGTGAGCGCCGAGCGGAGCCAGCCCAGGTGCCCGCGCTCGGCGTCCCGCCGGTCTCCCGATCCGAAGGCCCCGGTCGGATCGATCGAGCTCTCGGGATCGGCCGCGCCCGCGCTCACGGCGACGCGTCCGGCGGCGACCGACGACGGCGTGGCGAGCGGCGCCCAGGTGATCTCGTGCTCGTCGCCCATCCGCTCGAGGAGGCTGGCGATGAACGTGTGGTAGCCCGGGCCGACCGGGACCGTCAGCGCGGTGACCGTGACGACCCCGAGATCGCTGGCCTCGATCCGGATCGGGCGGGCGGCCGGGTGAAGCTGGACCTCGAGCGCGTCGTCGCCGGTCCGGGCGCCGCGGACGTGGCCGCGAAGTGCGTCGGCGGTCGCGCCGGGCAACCACTCGTCGATCGCGCCGATGAGCGCAGCGGCCGTCGGGACTCGCCGCCGGGCGCCCCGTCGCGCGGCCTGACCCACGGCCCGGATCGTGATGGACAAGATCAACCTCCCCGGGCGAACCCGCTCGCCCGACGATACCGCTCGGCCGGACGGTTGGACAGGAGGACGGTTGGCGGTGCGTCGCTATCCTTCTGGCGTGGACC
>JANLYK010000125.1:0-2066 GCA_031365595.1 Chloroflexota bacterium
GGCCGGTCCAGGAGCGCCTCCACGTTGCGCATCGCGATCGCCGGGGAGAGGGGATTCGTGAGGATCGCCGGATGCGTCACGATCCGGAGGTAGCCCAGGAGGACCGGCCAGAACAGGTACAGGATCTCCGGGCCGGCGGCGAGCCTCCGGACGAGTGCCTCGGCCCGGTCATGCTCCGTGGCACGAGCGTCCGAGGCATAGACGAGGACGTTGACGTCGAGCGTCGCGCTCATGAGTCCGCGTCGAGAATCCGCCGGACGGCTTCCTTGTCCTCGAGGTCGATCAGGGCCGGGCCGAGAGCCGCGCTGGTCCACACAAATTCCGGCGCAGGAAGGTCCGCCGGCTCAGCGACGGCGCGGGCCAGGAGCTCGGATGCGATCTGGCCCATGCTCTTGCCCGAACGTGAGCTCCGTCGTCGAAGCTCGGTGAGGATTGCCGGATCCAGAGCGATCGTGGTTCGTGCCATGATGCGCGATGCTGATCGTGGCCGCATCAGATGTCAAGGCCGGTGCCTTGCCCCGCGCACGTTCGTGGCGCCGACGTTCAAGGGCAGGTACGGGGCCAACGCCGCGATCTCGAGTTAGATCGGATCGGCCATCGGGCGACGTCAATGCGTGTACGTCCGAGGCTCGACCCACGTGTCGCCGGCCGCACAGGTGCGGGAGGGGCCCCAATGCCTCGCAGGATCTGGATCGTCGCCATCGTCGCGGTCATCGCGTCCCTGGGCGTCGCATTCGTGCCGGTCTCGGCCGCGGACCCGGGCGTCGTCAACGGGCGGATCGCCTTCGGTACGCGGGCGAACGGCGCCTTCAACATTGAGTCGGTCATGCCCGATGGATCGGACGTGAAGGCCGTGACCACCGGCGCGGGCTTCCACCTCTGCCCGGACTACACGCCCGACGGCCGGGACATCGTCTTCTGCGCCAATACCAGCGGCGCGTTCGAGATCTGGACGATGAAGCAGAACGGCGGCAAGCCCACCCAGCTGACGCACTTCGGCGCGTTCGTTGTCTTCCCGGACACCTCGCCGGACGGCTCGAAGATCGCGTTCAGCGGCTTCATCGACGAGCCGGCGAACGACCAGATCTTCGTCGTGAACGCGGCAACCGGTGGGGGAGCGGTCCAGCTGACCTCGTGCCCGGCCGCCCACCCGGATTGCTTCAGCTCGACCCCCGTCTGGTCGCCCGATGGGAGCAAGATCGCGTTCAGCCACGCCGACGGCTTCGACGCCGATGACAACCCGGAGAACGAGCAGATCTACGTGATGAACGCGGACGGCTCGAACCCCCACGCGATCACGACCGGCCCCGCCCCCAAGGACCAGGTCCCGGACTGGAGCCCGGACGGCACGAAGATCTCGTTCACCATCGGCTATCCCGGCAACGGCGGGATCTGGACGATCAATGCCGACGGCACGGGTGCGCACCAGCTGACCGGCTGCACCGCGTCCGATCCGAGCCCGTGTCGGACCGGTGACGACTGGGGCACGGCGTGGTCGCCCGACGGACGGAAGATCGTGTTCCTGCGCGATCTGACGAGCCTCGGCATCGCCGACCGGCAAGTCACCGTGATGAACACTGACGGAACAGGTGCACACTCGATCACCAGCCCGGGCCTCCACGCGGTCCCGACCTGGCAGCCACGCGGCGTCGCGCTGGGCGGCTGAGCGCACTCGACGTCGCGGCGACACGGCTCGAGGCCACCACAGCCTCGAGCAGTCGTCGGCGGGAGGACTGCATGGTCTCGGAGAACGCGGAGGTGGTCGGTCGGGCGATGCTCGGCGACCACGACGCGTTCGCCGCGCTCATCGGCCTCGCCGCGAACCGGCTCTACGCCCTGGCCTGCCTGATCCTGCGCGACTCCGACCGAGCGGAGGACGCGGCCCAGGAGGCCATCGTCCGGGCGTGGCGTGAGCTGCCCCGGCTCCGCGACCCGGAGAAGTTCGACGCCTGGCTGCGCAAGCTGACGATCAACGCCTGCTTCGACGAGGCCCGCCGGATCCACCGACGGGCGGAAGTCTCCCTGATCCGGCTCGGCGAACGGACGACGGCCGATCCGGCCGGGGC
>JANLYK010000151.1:0-1582 GCA_031365595.1 Chloroflexota bacterium
ACTCCACGGTACCCGCGGCCAGGCCGTCGTTACCGGACAGCGTCGCGGTGTCGGTCACCGAGTCGCCCAGGTCGATCGCCGAAGAGCTCGCATCGGTGGCGATGTCGGGCGGTGCGCAGGTGTTGAAGTCGCCGGCAACGAAGTCCTTGAGGACAGCGTCAATCTCCTGCGAGGCGCGGGTCTCGACGAGGAAGGACGAGAAGCATGGCGGGTTGCCACCGTAGATCTTCGCCAGATCCAGGCCACCCTCATAGAACGCGTTAGCCGGGAGCACGTCCGGATCGACCTTCGCGTCCTTGGCCTGGTAAGGCCACGGCGAGCTGATGTCGCCCGAATTCGCGATCGCACACGCCTTGTCGAGAGCCGGGGCCGCGGTACACGTCTGGCCGGTCGCGACCAGATCGAGCGTGCCGTTGGAGCCGCCCGAGCCGACCCACTCGTACAGCTCGATCGTACTGACCGTGCCGCCATTGGTGAAGTGACTCACGACGAGCAGGTCGCCGACGGTGTGCGCCGGGGTGAACGTCCCGTTGCCGACGACGGACAGGCCGTTCTTGAAGAACCAGAACCCGATCTGGGCGTCGCCGTCATTGCTGTAGCGATCGGCGCCGAAATAGATGATGTCGTCGTAGAGAGCGGCGAAGGCGTCGAGGATGTCGTCCTTGTCCGGGACGCTGCCGTTCTTCCACTCCCAGGCGGTCGTGTTCAGGTCGTCCTTGGAACCGCCTCCGGTGAAGATCGTGGACCCGGGCGCTTCATGGATGAACACTTCCGTGTCGGCCGTCGCGAGGTTGTCCCAGTCCTCACCGGCGCCCTCGTCGGTTGCGTTGCCGTCCAGCTGGAAGCCTTCGTCGTGAACGGCCAGGGCCGACGGGGCGAGGGCGAATGTCGCGTACTGAAGCAGCAGCGACAGGATGAACAGGATCGTCCACGACAGGGCCATGCCCCGCCGGGTCCGAGAGCTGGCAAGCCCCAGCGCTCCCCAAGACAACATCGATGTGCCCTCCCTCTGCGGACCGCCCGACTGGCTGCGTCCGATGGCGTGGCCCGGAGCTATGCGCCTGGCAGCCGCCGACCCCTTGGTTCTCCTGATTCGCGGGCTGGGCCCCGCTCCGATCGTCTGCCGCGCACGGCAGGGTGGCGAAGAGTACTCCCCGCCGGGAGGAAAAAGGTACTAGTGCGAATGCCGTATTTCCAGAGGGTATTTGAACCTTGCCACGCATGAGACAACGAATCGGTCCGGTTGCGTTGCCCCGCGCCCCCCGGTGAGCGCTGGACCGAGCCCGGCCAGACATGACGAACGGGACGTCCCTAGGCTGGGGACGTCCCGTCCGGGTCTCGGGGACCCGCGGTTGGTTTCGACGGTGGCCCGACGACCGACCGACGGGTGATCGCTCACCCATCGGTCGGCGGCGAACCGCTGGCTTCGGGCTTAGCCGAGGCGCTCCCGTCGGCGGACCCGCGCCGGGACCGGGGTGATGAACCCGATGCCGAGCGTGAGGCCGGCCACGCCGAGGAGGATGAGCATCAGGGCGAAGCCCGGGTTGCTCGTCCCCGACTGCGGGGTGAGGGTGCTGGTCGG
>JANLYK010000598.1:0-2468 GCA_031365595.1 Chloroflexota bacterium
TCTCGGGCTCGAGGAAGGCGGCCTCAGGGGCGAGTCGATGGCCGACCCGAGCGGGATCCCGCGCCGGACGCCGAGCGCCCGGGCCGCCGGATCCGCGTCGATCACCAGCCCGTCCGTCCACGGCTGGCCGCCGAGGATCACCGGCCGGTCGGTCGGGAACGAGTCGGAGTGGCGCGAGCGGGCCAGCCGGATCGGGAGGTGCGGCCAATAGAGGTGGAGGAGTCGCATGGATCGGAGTCCGTGGAGCTGGGGTGCCGGTGGGGGCGGCAAGGGTGACGATGTCGCCGGTCCGGGCCGGGTCGTCGCGGAGAAGATCCGGGTGGCGAAGACAGCGGTCCCGCTCGCCACCATCGGCGTACAGGATCCGGAGCTCCGCTCGTCTGCCCGGCGGCCCGTAGCGGCTCCGGGCGACGAGCGCCTCGGTTCGCTGGCCGACGACGTCGCGCCCGAGCCGGATCCAGCCGCGTCGCTGGAGCTCGAGACGGAGGCCGGTCGATTCGGCGACCGCGGTCGCGAGCGTCGGCGTCAGGCCCGGTGGCTCGAGGACAACGAGAAGCGTCTCCGCCCGACGGGCGAGCCCCGCCAGGCGACGCAGCCGCTCGGCGACCATGGCCGGCGTCGTGCCGGCGTTCGGGCGTGGCGGGAGGTCGATCACGAGGACGTCGACCGAGCGCCCGGCGAGGAGCATCCCGGCGATCGACAGGCCCTCGTCGAGGGTCTCGGGAGTCAGGACGACGAGCCAGTCGAGGCGAACGCCGCGCGCGGCGGCCTCGACCGGGTCGAGCGCCCGGGCGAGATCGAGCCAGGCGACGATCGCGCCGTCGGCCTGGGCCTCGGCGACGAGCCGCAGGGCGAGGGTCGTGGCGCCGGAAGACGGAGCGCCGCGGAGGGCCACGCTCGCGGAGCGCGGGAGACCGCCCGGCCCGACGATCGCATCGAGGGCCGGAAAGCCGGTCCGGACGATCCGCTCGACGCCAGTTCGCGGCTCGCCCGCGGGAGAAGGAGCGAGCTCGGATGGGTCGTCGGACGGCTCGGCCGAGAGCGGCGCCGTGGCCAGCGCTCCGATCACCCGCGGAGCTGCGGCACCCCACCGCGTCTGGAGCGACGCGAGAGCAGCCGAGACGTCCGGGGAGAGGCTGGTCATCGGACGGTCAGACTAGAACATCCGTTCTAGTTGGTCAATGGGATTCGACGGCTCGAGCGAAGGCTAGACTCAGCCGATGCTCTGGCGATCACTTCAGCCGTAGCGCATCGTGAAACTGACCCTCTACCCCGGTGGCTCGAGACTGCAGATCTTCTGCCAGGCCCTCGCCGCGAGACGAGCCGAGATGCCCGTCGGGCTGAGCCTCTGACGGTCAGACAAGGGCTCACGGGAGTCATATGACAACCACGGGAGCCTTATCCAATGCATCCACCCGCCAACGGGCTGATTCCGGGTCCTACGACACTCACGACGGCGCTTGAGGACGATTGGGTCAATTGACCCGCCCGCGGCTCGGATACGGGAGCCGTGGCTGTCGAATGAGCGGAACGCGCGCGACTGATCGAGCATCGACGTCACTGCGCCGTCACCGACGAGGCCTACCGTCGGCGATGATGGCGCTTGCGATGCAGACCCCTACCCTGCCCGATCGGCCGATCCTCGTCGTCGACGATGACGCGAAGATCGTCCGGCTCGTCCGGACATACCTGGAGCGCGATGGGTTCGCGGTCGTGACGGCGGCCGACGGACCGGCGGCGCTCGCGGCGATCGAAGAGCATCGCCCGGCGCTCGTCGTTCTGGACCTGATGCTTCCCGAGCTCGATGGCCGGGCCGTGATCCGGGCCGTCCGGCGCGACGAGGAAGCCGGCGCGACGCCGATCCTGGTGCTGTCGGCGCGCGGAACGACCCTGGATCGGATCGCGGGGCTCGAGGACGGCGCCGACGACTACCTGCCGAAACCCTTCTCGCCGGCCGAGCTCGTCGTCCGGGTGAAGGCGATCCTCCGCCGGGTGAGCGCGACGCCCGAGTCTGCGGCCGCCGTCGTCGCCGGCGAGAACGCCGCTCGCCTCCGCGGCGGGCGGATCGTCCACAACGACCTCGTCCTCGACCCGGAGCGGCACGAGGTCGCGATCGGCGGCTCGATGATCCAGCTGACCCACGTCGAGTTCCGTCTCCTCCAGGCCCTCCTCGAGGCCGACGGCCGGGTCCTCAGCCGCGACCAGCTCCTCGATGCCGTCTGGGGCGCGGAGCAGTCCGAGGTCCTCGACCGCACGGTCGACGTCCACATCCGGCGCCTGCGCGACAAGCTCGGCGACGATCCCGACGCTCCCCGCTGGGTGGCCACGGTGCGCGGCGCGGGCTACCGATCCGCGCCGACCGCACCGGTCGAAGGCTGATCTCGATGCGGACCCGCGGGATCGCCACCCGGATCGCGCTCGCCGCTCTAGCCACGGCCGGGATCGGTCTGCTGATACACGTCGTAGGG
>JANLYK010000199.1:0-7697 GCA_031365595.1 Chloroflexota bacterium
CGCGTCCGCCCCGGCCCGAACCGCGGCGAGAATGCCCTCGCCATCGGTGATCCCGCAGACCTTGACGATCTCGATCGTCGCGGCCCGATTCGAGGGGTCGCTCGGTAGCCGGCCGGCCGACACGAACGCTCGGGCAGCGGCCTCGGGGTCGGCCGCGCGGACGAGGACCTCACCGACCAGGGCGGCGTCGATGCCGACCGCCCGCCAGGCGGCGACCGTGGCGGCGTCGCGGACCCCGGATTCGGCGACGACGAGCCGATCGTCCGGGACGAGGGCACGAAGGCGAATCGCGCGCCCCGTGTCGACGGCCAGCGTCCGCAGGTCGCGGTTGTTGATCCCGATCAGGCGGGCGTTCGTGTTGAGTGCCCGCTCCAGCTCCCTCTCGTCGTGCGCTTCGACGAGCGGCTCGAGTCCGATCTCGAGCGCGCGATCGACGAGAGAGGCGAGGCGCTTCGCGGGGTGCAGGACGGCCAGGAGCAGCACGAGGTCTGCGCCGGCGGCACGGAGATGGGGCAGCTGGATCGCCTCGACGACGAACTCCTTGGCGAGGACCGGGATCGCGACGGCGGCGCGGACAGCCCGCAGGTCGTCAACCGAGCCGCCAAACCAGTGCGGCTCGCACAGGACAGAGATGGCGGTCGCGCCGCCGGCCTCGTAGGCCCTGGCGCGCGCGACGATGTTTTCGTCGGCGGCGGCGATGGCTCCCGCCGAAGGCGACGAACGCTTGATCTCGGCGATCAGGTGCAGGCCGGGTGCAGCCAGCCGCTCGAGGATCGGACGCGGCCGCGGCGTCGCCTCGGCGATCGCGAGGTGCTCGTCGAGGGTCAGCCGACCCATCTCTGCGCGAATGTCGGCGCGGCGACGCTCGGCGATCTCGTGGACGACGTTGCGCGTGCCGCCGGCCACCCTCTCGACGGCGAGCGTCATGCCCGGGCCCCTTCCTGGACCGACCGCGCGGCCTCGGCGGCGCGTCGTTCCGCGCGGAGGTTCGTCAGCAGCTCGGTGGTCAGGCCGGCGTCGATCGTCAGCGCGGCCCGGTCGATCCCGGCGGCGAGGTCGTCGACCACACCGGCCACGACGAGGGCGGCCCCGGCGTTCAGCAGGACGACGTCGCGCCGGGCGCCGGGCTCGCCACGCAGCACCGCTTCAACGATCCGGGCGTTGTCTGCCGGCGACCCGCCGGCCAGCTTCGCGTTCGAAGCCTTGGTCAGGCCGAGCGCGACCGCGTCGACCGAGCGCACCGTGACGCCATCGGGGGTGATGTCGTGGATCGTGCCCGTGCCGTCGAGCGGCAGCTCGTCGATCCCGGCCCCGCCGACGACGAACGCTCGATCGACCCCGAGCCGGTGGAGAACGGCGGCCAGGCGTGGAGCGGCGACCGGATCGGCGACCCCGACGAGCTGACGGCGCGCACCGGCCGGATTCGTCAGCGGACCGAGCAGGTTGAACGCGGTCCGGACGCCGATCTCGCGCCGGGTCGGGCCGGCGTGCTTCATCGCCGGATGGAAGCCGGGCGCGAACAGGAAGGCGAATCCGGTGTCGCGTAGCGCGGCTCCGGCCGAGGCCGCGTCGTGATCGATCCGGACTCCGAGCGCGTCGAGGACATCGGCCGAGCCCGATTGCGACGTCACCGCACGGTTGCCGTGCTTGGCCACCGGCACACCCGCGGCCGCGACGACCAGCGCCGCCGTCGTCGAGATGTTGAACGTCCCGCTGCCGTCGCCGCCGGTTCCACACGTGTCAACCGCACCCTCGGGCGCATCGACCCGGATCACCCGCTCGCGCATCGCGGCCGCAAACCCGGCCAGCTCGTCGACGGTCTCGCCGCGCATCCGGAGGGCGACGAGGAGGGCGGCCAGCAGCGCCGGCGACGCCTCGCCGTCCATCACCGAGCCCATCGCGTCCCGGGCCTCGTCGACGGTCAGCGTGCGGCCATCGACGACCGTCGCGAGCGCGAGGCGGACCTGGTCGCTCATCGCGGCGCTCCGGCGTGTGCCGCAGCGCCTTCGGCCATGCCGGCCGTGGCGAACGAGCCGGTTGCATCATCGAGCAGCGACGCCTCTCCCTCACCGGCCTGACGCAGGAAGTTGGCGAGCAGGTGGGGGCCCTCCGGCGTGAGCACCGACTCGGGGTGGAACTGGACGCCCTCGAGCGGCAGCGCGACGTGCCGGATGCCCATGATCACCCGATCGACCTCGCTCATCGCGGTGATCCGGAGCTCCGGCGGAAGGGTCGCCCCGTCGACCGCGAGCGAGTGGTAGCGGGCGGCCTGGAACGCCGGCGGCATGCCGGCGAGGAGGCCGGCTCCGTCATGGGTGACCTCGGACGCTTCACCGTGGACGAGGGTCGGGGCACGGACGATCGAGGCCCCGAACGCAGCCGCCATCGACTGCATGCCGAGGCACACGCCGAGGAGCGGGATCGCCCGTTCGCGGGCGACGTGGATCGAGTCGACCGAGACGCCGGCCGAGGTCGGGTCGCCGGGTCCGGGCGACACGACGATGCCCCGCAGCTCGGCGGCCGGATCGTCGGCGAGGGCCTCAATCCCGGCCCGATCGATCGCGTCGTTGCGCAGGACGCGGACGTCGGCGCCGGCGGCCTGGAGCGCCTGGACGAGGTTGAAGGTGAAGCTGTCGTAGTTGTCGATGACGAGGATCATCGCGGGGCTCCGACAGGCCCGTCGGGCTCTGATGCCCCTGGGTCCCCCGCTCCGGCTCGAGGCCGCGGCGCGTCGGGCGGTGCCGCCGCCAGCTCGATCGCCCGGCGCAGGGCAGCGGCCTTGTGCTCGGTTTCCTCAAACTCCTTCTCGGGCACCGACGCCGCGACGATCCCGGCGCCCGTGTGGATGTGAGCCTGGCCCTCGCGCAGGACGGCGCTCCGGATCGTGATCGCCGTGTCGAGGTTGCCGTCGTAGCCGAGATAGCCGACCGCGCCGCCGTAGAGTCCGCGGCGCTCTCCCTCCGCGGCCGCGATCAGCTGCATCGCCCGGACCTTCGGTGCGCCACTCAACGTGCCTGCCGGAAAGACCGAGCGAAGGGCGTCGAGCGCATCGAGGTCGGGCTTCAGTCGGCCCTCGACGTGCGACACGAGATGCAGGACGTGGCTGTACTTCTCGACCTTCATGTACTTGCTGACGGTCACCGTCCCCGGCCTGGACACCCGTCCGAGGTCGTTCCGGCCGAGGTCGACGAGCATGATGTGCTCGGCCCGTTCCTTGGGATCGCGCTGGAGCTGTTCCGCAAGGATGGCGTCCTCGCGCTCGTCGGCGCCGCGCGGCCGGGTGCCCGCGATCGGATGGGTCGTCAGCTTGTCGCCCTCGACCTGGAGGAGGAGCTCCGGGCTGGCGCCGACGACCTCGAAGGTCGGTGTCCGGACGAAGAACAGGTACGGGCTCGGGTTGACCCGACGAAGGGCGCGGTACAGCGCGATGCCGTCGAGTGGATTGCCCGTGGCCGGGTCGAGCGGCAGGTCGAACGACTGGCGCCGGGCCAGGACGACCTGGATCGCCTCGCCGGCGGCGATCGCGTCCTTGGCGACCTCCACCGCCCGGATGTACTCGTCGCGCCCCAGCGACGACCGGATATCGGCCTCGCGCAGGCCGGCCGAGGCCTTCGGCGACGCCGCCGGTGGGCCGGCGATCTCGGCCGCGCTCGGTCGAGCGGTCTTCTCGAGCGCCTCGAAGATCGCCTGCTCCGCGATCCGGTAGCGGCCCTCGAGATCCGGCGTCTCGGCGTGGAGCGAGGCGATCGCGCTCAGGGTATGGGTCAGGTGGTCGAACACGAGGACGAGGTCGGTCTCGATGAAGGCTGCCGTCGGGACGCCGACGGGGTCGCGATCAGGGAGCGGGACAGTCGGTTCGAAGGCGTTGACCGCGTCGTATGCGAGCGCCCCAACAGCGCCGCCAGTGAAGCGCGGCATCCCCTCGGTCGGGAGGACGCGCCGGCGCGGGACGAAGCGTCGAATTGCCTCGAGCGGATCGGGGGCCTCGTCGGTGCTGACCGGCAGGTCGGGGCTGTATGACTCGACCGTCACGGGCCGGGTCTGCGTCCGCGCCAGGCCGTCGCGAACCTCGAGGAGCCGGCGCGGGCCGACGCCGAGGAAGGAATAGCGGCCGAGTCGCTCGCCGCCCTCGACGGACTCGAGGAGATAGGCGGGGGTCGCGCCGTCGTCGAGACGCAGGAAGGCACCGATCGGGGTCTCGAGGTCGGCCGGCCGGGTGGCGCGCAGGAGCAGCGTGTCGGCGTTGCCGGCCAGGCGCTTCGCCTCGGTCAGACTGAGCGGATCAGTGGTGCTCATCGTGTGCGGCCTCCGTGCGGCCGGTCCGGCCTCGGGCTCGTGGCCCAGGGCATCCGGCCCCGGAATCGAGAAACGACCAATCGTCCCGGGACGAAAGGTCGTGCCTTCCGCGGTGCCACCCTCATTCGGCGAAGCCGCACTTCCTGACCGACGGGCGACCCGTCCGCCTGCGCGGTGGTGCCGATCGGCGCTGCCCTGTATCGCTGGCGCTCTGCGCCGGAGCCTACTGGGTTCGCTCTGCGTCGCCGCGTCGCTCGCCGTTCGGTCCGGAGGCTCCCGGGTCCATTCCTCGCCGTCGTCGCTCCGGTTTCCACCAGCCACCGGATCTCTATGCCGACGCGCGGCGGGTACTCGTCCCGTTCACAGCCCGCTCTTCGTGATGTCCGCGGAGTCTAGGTTCCGTCCTGTCGGGCGTCAAGGTCGCCCACCGGGCGTGGCCCGACGCCCGGCTCGAAGCCCGCGCAGGCCAGGACCGGCAGGGTCGGATAGCGCGGGAAGCGCGCGTCTGTCCGGGAGCGCTCGCACAACAGGAACTCGGAGCCGCGACCCGAGGTGATCCGACGGGCGTGGCGGCAGTGGTCGCACAAGCCGGGCGACGGCGGTGTCGAGCGCATGGCGCCACGGTAGCGTGCGTCGCGCGCGGTCGACCCGGACCGAGCGTCGGATCAGGCGGGACGGATCCGGCGCGCCCGCCGACGCACGATCCCGAACCCTCCGAGCCAGCGCCGCGTGACCGGCAGCCAGAGAACACCGCCGACGGCCTGGGCAAGGATCGCGAGCAGGACGAGCAGGCCCGGGACCGCGAGCGCCAGCGCCGGCACGGCCCAGTCGGTCAGTGACCCGAGGCCCGAGATCTGCAGATCCGGGATCGCGAAGCCTCCGAGCCCGCCCCGGCCCACGACGAACCTTCGATCGGACTGGGAGCCACCGCCGGCAATCGGGTCCCCCGAGCCGCTCGTGGGGTCGCCGCCCGCACCGGTCGAGCCGGTGCCGGACGAGGGCCCTGCCGATCCCCCTCCCGGTTCCGGCGGGCCCGAGGTCGAGGGCAGGGGTGAGCCCGGGACCGAGGGGTCGGAGCTCGACGGCGGACCCGAGGGCGGCGCCCCGGATGGCGAGGCCGTCGGCCCGCTCGGAATCGGGGACTGGCTGCCGCTGGCGGTTGGGAACGGACTGATGGTCGGCACGGGGGTCGGGAGGATCGTTGGCAGCGGGCCGATGGAGGGCAGCACCGAAGGGAGCGGCCCGATGGACGGCAGGATCGTCGGCGTTGGGGTGGGCGTGGGCGTCGGCGTCGGCGTCGGGGTCGGGGTCGGCGCGGGAGTTGGCGTGGGCGCGCGGACATCGATCGAGACGGTGGCGATGGTCGACGAGGCAGCACCGTCAAAGGCCCGATAGGTGAAGGTCCGGGTGCCTGTGAAGGACCCGCCGGACGTGAACCTGAAGCCTCCGTTCGCGTTCAGGGACAGCGACCCGTTGCCGCTGCCGTCGACGAGGGTCGCGGTCAATGCGTCGCCGTCCGCGTCGGCGTCGTTGCCGAGCACCCCCGGAGAGGCCACGGTCAACGTGACCCCCGTCTCCGCGACGTACGAGTTGTTGGTTGCGATGGGCGGGAAATTGGTGACCGTGATCGCCACCGGCGTCGTGATGGGGACCAGCCCGCCGCTCGGGTGATACCAGAAGCGGTCCGTCCCGACGTACCCGGCGGTGGGCCGATACGTGTAACCGCCGTTCGACGCGAGGTTGACGATGCCGTGGGTCGGGGGCGTGTCGAGGATCGCGACGGCACCACCACCGAGCCCGATATCGTTGCCGAGCACGCCCGGGGCGGGAACGGTCGCCAGGCGGTCGTGGATCATGGTCAGCGTATCCGCGACCGGCAGGAGCGTGAGGGCCTGGACCGGCGCCGGCCGCCAGCCGCCGCCGACGAGCGCCGCGACGACGAACGCCCCGAGCACAGCCGCTCGCGGCCGGCGTGCCCGCCAGCGCCCCCGACGGCCGACCACGGTCAGGCGACCCTGCGCGTCGCGATTCGGACCCGACTGGCGGGCTCGACCCCCGGGAGCGGCGCGTCCGGCGCCGTCTCGATTCCGGTGACGAAGGCCCAGACCAGGGATTCGTCGAGCTGCGTGCCGCTGGCATCCTCGAGCCGGGTCAGCGCCTCCCGCAGGTCGAGGGCCTTGCGATAGGGCCGGGTCGTGGTCATCGCCGAGAAGGCGTCGCCGACCGCCAGGATCCGGGCGATCAGGGGAATGTCCTCGCCTGCGAGCCGGTGGAGGTAGCCGTCGCCATCCCAACGTTCGTGGTGGTGGCGGATGCCGGCCCGAACGAGGTCGAGGTCCGGCACGTCGCGCACGATCATGTCGCCGAGGGCGACGTGTTGCTTGACGATGTCGTACTCGGCCGCGGTCAGCTTGCCGGGCTTGCGCAGGATGGGATCGGGGATCCCGATCTTGCCGACGTCGTGGAGCATCCCGGCCGTCTCGATCGTTCGGATGAAGTCAGTGCCCAGCCCGAGCCTCTGAGCGAGGAAGACGCCGTAGCGGGCGACGTCCTCGGAGTGCCGCTTCGTGTAGCGATCCTTCGTGTCGACCGCGAGGACGAGCCCGCGCAGGACATCGAAACCGGAGGCGGGCGTGTCGCTCGTCGACGCCGCGTTCGCGAGGCGTACCGCGTCGCCGCCCGACGCCTTGGCCTCCTCGAGCGTGCTTGCGGCAGCGGCCAGCAGGACCGTGACCGATGCACCGTGCTCCGGATAGGTGCAGACCCCGGCGCTCACGGTGATCGGCAAACGCTCGGTCGTCTCGAACTGGAGGCTGAGGTCGACCAGCGCGGCGCGCAGCCCGTGAACCGCCGGCTCGAGATCGACGACGGACGCGGCCGAGGCGATCAACAGGAACTCGTCCGGCCCGTAGCGGCCCATCACGATCGCGGGGTCGAGGTTCCGCCCGAGCAGATCGGCGACGGCCAGGAGCGCCTCGTCGCCGGCGCGGTGGCCGTGGTTGTCGTTCAGGAGGCGGAAGTTGTCGATGTCGAGCAGGGCCACCCCGAGCGGGTTGCCGGCCTCACGCGCCCGCTCGATCTCGCCCGCCAGATGCGCAACCAGCGCACCGTGGTTCAGGGCGCCGGTCAAGGGGTCGCTCCGGGTCGCCGCGACGAGCGCTGCGGTCTGGCGGCTCAGGCGGCCCTGGGCTGCCCGGAAGATGAGGTACAGGAGCAGGCTCGCAACGAGCCCAGCGCTGAGGGTCACGGTCACCACGTCCCGGCGAACGGCGTCGAGCCTGGCGAGGAGTGGGATCGCATCACGCCAGATGCCGACGATCGCCCGGATCTCGCCGCCGCTCCGGATCGGCAGGAGCTCGCGCAGGACGGTCGTCGTTGCGAGCGTCCCGGGCCCTGCGCCG
>JANLYK010000206.1:0-1902 GCA_031365595.1 Chloroflexota bacterium
CGCCCGGCAGGTGGATCGAGCAGTCCTGGCCGGAGACGAGCTGGATCTCGTCGTAGAGCTGGATCGTGTACTGCTGGAGGCGGGCGACGTTCGGGTCGCCGTTGAGGGTGTGCATGCCGCCCGCTGCATGCCAGGTGGATCCGGCCGTCAGCTCGCGTCGCTCCAGGAGCATGACGTCGGTCCAGCCCGCCTTGGTCAGGTGGTACAGGACGCTGGCGCCCACGACGCCCCCACCGATGACGACGACCTGGGTTGACGACTTCACACGACCCTCCACGAGTTTCCTGATTCCCTCGTGAAGCCTACCCGTCAGCGATGCCCGCCGCCGCCTACCGAACTGTGAATGCCACGGCCTCGATCGTCTCGTGCTGGACCGCCTCCGGTCGGTTGTCCTCAACGGAGACGCGGCTGGGGTAGCCATGGGTCGGATCGATCTCGACATCGACCTGACCGAGCCTCGACCACTCGATGGCGAATGCGAACAGCGCTGGGATCGTCAGTGGGATCTCCTGAAGATGCGCCTCTGGCACAGCCTTTCCCTTCGACCGCACGGTGGGCTCCCGACCGTCGCGAACCGCCAAGTCGTAGCGGCGACCGTCATAGAAGCAATCGCAGGTGAATGCGATTGACCAGTCATAGTTGTTGACAGCCTTCGCTTCCCAGGTGCGATTCGCGCGAGTCAGCTCGCCGAGCACGCTGTCGTCGGGCGGGTGCAGCGTCCAGCCGTCAACAGCGAATGACAGTTCGTCGTCGATCGCGTTCTTGATCGGATCGGAAGTCATCGCCATCGGGACGCCGGTGGTCTCGTCGTACCGGACGGTGACGCTATCCCCATTGATTGCTCGGCGCACGATCTCGAACAGCCCGGGCACGCCGGCAGGGACTCCAAATCGCTGATCGGCGGCGATCCCGTCAATCCGGGCCGCGCCATCCTCGACCGCCACCAGCCGCGGCGTCGTGTCACAGAAGCACATCGGCTTGTAGGTGAACGCATAGCTCGTGATACCGGCGGCCTGCCACATCGTCAGGTTTCGGTCGAACTCGTCCATCAACGGCTTCTTGGCGACGGGGAACGGCGACCCGACCGGAACAGGCATCGGGAACGAACACGCCGCGAGGAGCAGCGCAAGTCCGGCGGCAAGAGGATGGATCCGGCGTCGCATGGCGCCTCCACTGGTTCTGATCGACCCGGAGACGGCTTCCGCTCTGCGCCGGTTCCGCGGTCCGTCAACGCGACGCGGGATCCTCTAACGCGGGCCCTCCGAGGAAGCCAAGCGAGGACAGCTAGTACTTGCGCCCTTCGTCGATGAGTTCCCGGATCGAGAGGCCGCCGAGGGTGTTCCCAGCCCGGAATGTCCTCATCCATTCGAGCACCTGGTCAGGATCCGACGTCGCCGGCTCGATCGGAATCAGCCGCGCGACGGGGCGTCCCCGTTTCGTGATCGCGACCGGCTCGCCACCGGCGACCTTGTCGAGGAGACGATAGAAATGTGTCCGGGCATTGGTCGCCCCAATCGATCGCGTCGGCGTCATGGGCTGATCCTAGAGCAGCTCCGGCTAGAAATCGGTTGCGACGCCGCCCTCTGCGACGCGCCGGGCGACGAACGCGTCGAGCTCCTCCCGGATCGCAGGGTCCATCGCCGGCGGCTCGTACGCGGCAAGGAGCTGCTTCCAGATCCGGTTTGCCTTCTCCGGCGCCTGGGGGGAGCCCGCCTCCTCCCAGCTCTCGTAATTCCGCCAGTCCGACAGCAGCGGCTTGTGGAACGCGGTCTTGAAGCGGGCCTGCGTGTGGGCGGTCCCGAAGAAGTGCCCGCCCGGCCCGACGTCGACCATCGCGTCGAACGCAAGCGTGTCCTCGTCGACGACGACCGGCTCGAGGAACGCCTCGACCATCCCGAGCAG
>JANLYK010000253.1:0-3555 GCA_031365595.1 Chloroflexota bacterium
CCTCCACCCTGCCGTCGCCAGCGTCCCCTGGACCCCGCCCCGAGACCATCCCTGGAAACGGGTACGCTCCGACAGCAAGCTCGCCCAGCGACTGACAGATTCACTCGGCAGCTGATCTGACAGATTCACTCGGCTGCGACAACCCGCCGTCGAGCTCGGTTCGTGCCGGTCTCGGTGCCGCCGTCCCCCCGAGTCGTGCGGAGCGGCCCGTGGCACGCGGCCTCGCCCACGCAGCCCCGAGGTGTCCCGGCTCGCGACTTGTCAGATGCACCTCACCCGGACACTAGCCGGCCAGTTCTTGTCATACGTTCGCCTGACAACGCACATGACAACGTCGCACCGCGGATCCACGCTCAGCAGCCCCGCGATCGACACGTGGAGCCCGCCCAATGTCCGGCTGGGATTCGTTAGACAGTGGAACAAGCGCCTCCCAAGGCAGTCGGACCCGCTCGATGGCGCCGCGCGAACCCAGTCGACGGGGCGCAGCGCGCTCAGACCGCGCGGCGAGCGGGTCGATCGAAGCTCACCCCGCGGTCGCGGAGCGAGACGAAGGCGTCGTGGCCGACGACGAGGTGGTCGAGCAGGTCGATGTCCAGCAGGCGACCCGCGGCGAGGGCCTCGGCGGTGAGGTGGAGGTCGTCCGGGGAGGGCGTCGGGTCGCCCGAGGGGTGGTTGTGGACCAGGATGAGGCCACTCGCGTTCAGCCGGACGGCGTCGCGGAACAGCTCGCCGACGCGGACCAGCGACGACGAGACATTGCCCTGATACACGGTGGCGATCCGGAGCACGACGTTCTTGGTATTGAGCAGAACCACCCGCAGCTCCTCGCGTTCGAGGCGGCCCATCTGCAGCATCAATCGGTCCGCCACGTCGCGGGGCGAGCGGATCGTCCAGCGCCCGCTCGGCCAGTCCGCCATCAGCCGCCGCCCGAGTTCGAACGCGGCGGTCAGCTGCGCCGCCTTGGCGGTCCCGATGCCGGGCAACGCCTCCAGCTCGAGCTCGCCGGCCCGGGCCAGCCCGGTCAGCCCCTCGTGCCGGCTGAGCGCATCCTCCGCCAGGTCCACCGCGGACCGTCCGCGCGACCCCGACCCCCACAGCAGCCCGATCAGCTCGGCCGACGAGAGCCCGCCGGCGCCGCGCATCGCAAGCCGCTCGCGTGGTCGTTCCGCCGCCGGCAGCTCGCGGATCGCGCGACCTGGCCGGGGTGCGCCGGAGTCCACCGGAAATGTGGTCTCGAAGCCGTCGTCGTCGCCGCGCATCGCCTGCCTCAGTGATCGCGGCGGGATTGGGAGTCCCCGGACCCGAACGACGGAAGCCCGCCGATTCCTCCCGCCATCCGGACCCGGGAACACGACGAACGGTAGCGAGGGGCGCTCACCCGGCGATCAACGGGACCTGCACTGGCGGTCACTCGGCCGACGGTGCGGACGCAGCGACCGACTACGCAGTGATCGGATTTGCCCGGTAGTACTCGGCGGCCAACAGCAGGATCCCGTTGAACGCCATGTGCAGCCCGATCGGCGCCCAGATCGAGCCGGTCCGGACGAACAGCCAGCCGAGCGCGAGGGCCACCGGCAGGCGCGATGCGAAGCCGACCGCGATCAGTCCGCCGGCCTCGCCGAACGAGCCGCCACTGACGTTGATCACGTGGGCCAGGGCGAAGACGAGCGACGCCCGGACGATCGCCCCGCGCTCGCCCACCGTCCGGCGCCAGGCGCTGATCGCGAACCCGCGGAACACGGCCTCCTCGGCGATCGGGGCGATGACCGCGCCCGCGATCAGCTGGACGACGAGCCCGGCCGCCACTCCTGTCGGCGGCAGCGGCGACTCCGGAACGACCTTGAAGATGCTGACAAGAACCCAGGCGACGATCGAGGTCAGCCCGATGACGGGGATCGCGACTGCACCACCGAACAGGAGATCCCGGAACGCGCCGCCCGAGAACCGCCGCCAGCCCATCTGGGCCCACGACAGGGCACCGGTGCCGACCACCGTGAGGCGCAGGATCGCGATGAACACGACGGCCTGGAGCGAAACGCCGATGAGGTTGATCCAGTAGTCGGGCACCTGGCCGCGACCGATCGAGACCTTCAGGACGAGCCCCACGCTCGAGGCGACGACGTACACCGCGGCCACGGTCGCGGCGAAGACGAGATAAGGCGACGGGCCGGGGTACGAGAAGCCCCGCGCGCGGCGCTCGAGCGCCTGGTTGCCGGCCCCCGCGATGAACCCGACAGCCAGCAGGAGCGGGCCCAGGAAGTACAGGAACAGGCCGGACGGAGCGAGCAGGCCGATCAGGACGAGCCCGGCACCGGCGATGGTCGCGATCCAGCCGACGACGAACAGGCCCGGCGCGGCGCGGCCCTCGATCGTGAACGTGGACAGGCCCGGACGCGCCGTGGCCGGGTCGATGGGATCAGGCGCTGTGGACGGATCGACCGGCCCGCGATCTCCCTCGTCGGTGGTCACGTCAACGACGCCGGCGTCCGGCCGTCGATGGCCCCGTCAAGACTCGGGCAGGACGTCGGGCTTGGAGCGCGGCGGGGTGGTCCGGGCGGACGCGGTCCGCGGGCGAGCCATCGAGCGCGAGACCGCGGTTCGATCGGACTCGCCGTCCGATCCCGATCCCGGCCGTGCGATCCGACCGGTGTCGTCGCCGGGCAACGGCGAGATCGGGGCCGGCCGGCCGGAGGATGAGGTCAGGGCCGGGGTCGAGCGCTCGAAATCCTTGCCGCACCACGCGCACAGCGACCAGTCGAGACCGACGAGGCGGCTGCAGTTCGGGCAGACCCGGTTCAGGCGCGTCCGGCAGGTCGGGCAGATGATCCACTCGTCGTTCACCCGACGGGCGCAGGTCGGACAGCTCCGGATCCCCTCGACCTCGGCCAGGAGCGCCTCCTCGGCCAGGTTCCGTTCGTAGACCTCGCCGATCTTCTCGTGCGGCCGGATGATCTTGTAGACGAAGATCGCGAGCGGAAAGACGGGCAGAAAGACGATGACGAGGCTGGCCGCGGCATACGGCAGGATCGCGTTCTCGGTCCGCTGCTGCATGTCGCGGAACACCCAGTAAGCGCTCGCAAGCCAGAGGACCACGAGGTACACGACGATCGAATAGAGGACGAACTGGACGACGGGGCTCCCGAAGAACCCACCCAGCGCCTTGCCGATCTCAGCGATGATCTGGTCCATGCGGCTTGGCTGACTGCCTCCGTAGCGGTCGCGACTGATCGATCCGACGGCGGACCCGGGGCCCGCCTGCGCTGGCAGGCCGGCGTCCGGCGCAGTGTATCAGGGCCTCGGACGGCGGCCCCTCGTG
The DNA here is from genome assembly GCA_031365595.1 of Chloroflexota bacterium. GTDB lineage: Bacteria > Chloroflexota > Limnocylindria > Limnocylindrales > CSP1-4 > CF-46. Next base: position 3,317 of record JANLYK010000253.1, read on the forward strand.
ACCTACGGGACGGCAGGCCCGTCTGGATCGTGACGGCCGAGCCGGTCGAGGACGCCTCCGATCACGAGGACGATCGACCCGGCGAGGACGACCCAGATGCCGATCGAACGACCCAGATAGCCGAACAGGTACGGCCACATCATCCCGACCAGGAGCGCGGCCAGGGCGATCGCACCGAGGCCCACGGGCCAGCGGGCGGTCGGCGATCCGGCCAGGGCGATGCCGACCGTGGCGACGAG
>JANLYK010000302.1:0-2358 GCA_031365595.1 Chloroflexota bacterium
GCCCCGCTCGTGGCCACTGCCGCGATCAGCGAGACCGCGCCCCTGACCAACGACACCGTCCACGCCAGCGCCAGCGCGAGCGACCCCGACGGCACGACCCCGACCCTCGCCTACCAGTGGACGAAGAACGGGACCGACATCGCCGCGGCGACGGGCGCGACCCTCGACCTGTCGCTCGCCGGCAACGGCAGCAAGGGCGACCTGATCCGGGTCCGGGTCACCGCCTCCGACGGGACCGCCTCGAGCAGCCCCCTGACCTCGGCCGCGGTCACCATCGCCAACAGCGCGCCGGTCACCACGATCACGTTCGACAGCCAGACCCCCGACACGAATGCCATCCTTACAGCTTCGGCCATTCCCAGCGATCCGGATGGCGACAGCGTCACGCTGACCTTTGTCTGGAAGGTCAACGGTGTCGTCAAGAAGACCACCTCTGCTACGGCGAGCCTGACTGACACCCTGAATTTGTTCACCGCCGGCAACGGAGAACCGGGCGACACGGTCACGGTCCAGGCCACTCCATCTGATGGCACGACTACTGGCCAAGCTGCGACGGATACCGCGGTCGTCGCCTCGGACACGACCGCCCCCGGGGCGCCCGGATCCCCGACGATTACGGCTACGTCTTCTTCGATCGCCATCGACTGGCCCGACAACGCGGAGCCCGACCTCGCCGGCTATCGCGTCTACCGAGCGTCGACTTCCAGCGGGCCGTACACCCTCCTCACGCCGTCGTTGCTGACGTCCTCCGCCTTCACTGACACCGGCCTCGCGACGGGAGTCATCTACTACCGCGTCACCGCCGTCGATACATCCGGGAACGCTTCGGCGCCAGCGTCTGCGAACATCGCCAGGAGCATCGCGTTCCGATCGGCGAGCACCGCACAAAACACCGGCACTACGCTTACTGTGCTGAGGCCGGCTGGAGCGCAATCGGGGGATGTGTTCGTGGCGGCGATCAACGTGCTGGGCGGGACGACGATCGCGGCACCGTCGGGATGGACCCTCGCTCAGTCGACGTTCAGTGGCACAACAATCCGCGAGTCGGTCTTCGTCCACGTGGTCGGGGCCTCGGAGCCAACCTCCTATGCGTGGACGTTTGGATCTTCCCAGGGATCGTCGGGTGCCATCGCCTCGTATGTCGGGGTCGACACCACCAATCCGCTCGATGCCGCCGGAGGCCAGGCCAACGCATCGTCAGCCACGATCTCTGCGCCATCGATCACGTCGAGTGTCGCTGAGACCCTACTCGTCACCGCGTCCGGCATCGCAACCAATGCGGCAATTGCGCCGGCTCCAGGGATGATCGAGCACGCCGAGGCGATCCTGTCCTCGGGCAAGAGCCGCGTCGCAACGGAACTGGCGGACGAGATGCGCCCGTCCGCGGGCCCATCGGGTGCCCGGGCCGCAACCGCGACCAAGGCCGCGGTAAATATCGGCATCGCAGTTTCTCTCCGAGCCAGCGGAGCTCCGCCTCCGCCGCCGCCGCCCGCGACCGTCCCGAGCGCTCCGCTCACCCTGACCGCGACTACGGGGTCCGGAAAGGTGACTCTGAGCTGGGCTCATCCGGCGTCGGACGGCGGCGCCACGGTCACGAACTACCTCATCTACCGTGGGATCGCCAGCGGTGGCGAAACGCTCATCGCCACCACCGGGACGGCCACGACGTATATCGACGCGACCGTTACAAACGGAACGCTCTACTTCTTCAAGGTCGCGGCTCAGAACTCGATCGGTGTGGGTCCGCTTTCCAACGAAGCATCCGCGACGCCGAACACGGCAACCGTCCCGACCGCGCCGCTCAACCTCAAAGCCGTACCCGCCAAGCCACGCGGTATCTCCCTGACCTGGCAGGTTCCCTCATCCAATGGTGGGGCGGCTGTCACCGGCTACCAGATCTTCCGCGGCACGAACCCGGGTGGGGAGACGCTCCTCATCAATGTTGGCAACGTCACGAGCTACAAGGACACGTCGACGACGTCGGGTGTGTCGTACTACTTCTACGTCGTCGCAATCAACGCGATCGGGGCGAGCCCGCCGTCGACGGAGGTCACGGCCATCGCCAGGTAACCGGGACTGTTTGCGCGCCCGGGTAACGCTCAATCGACGGGCCCGAGTCGAAGGTCGGGCCGGCCGCGGAGTTCCCGGTTCGAGGAGATCCGGGGTTCAGCCGGCCGCCTCCGGGCCTGCCATGGCGTGGGCGGCCTCGGCGGCGTGGAGGATCGGATGATCCGCTCCCTCGCCCGCGATCGCGGCCACGGACTCGGCGAAGATCCGGAGCGCGGTCGTCATCTCCGCCTCGCTGACCGTCAGCGCCGGCGACATCCGGACCGACGACTTGCCGCACTCGAGGACGAG
>JANLYK010000357.1:0-7647 GCA_031365595.1 Chloroflexota bacterium
GCACTGTCGCCGGTGGCCCTCAGGGCTACGTGGGCACCGCGCCGGGACGAGACCCCCTGAGCCTCGAAGAGGCGCATCGCGATCTGCACATCGCACCCGACGAGTTCGATGCCGTCGCCGCCATCCTCGCGAAGACCCTGAAGGAGTTCAACGTTCCGGCCGCGGAGACGGACGAGGTCCTGTCGGCATTCGCGGCCCACAAGGGCGAAGTCACGGAGGGGTCCCGCCAACCTTCGGCCGCGATGGGCTAGGTACCTTCCCGCCGCCGCCGTCGCCGTACCGCGTCAGGCCGAGATGGAGATGCCAGCCATAATCGATCGATGATGGACTCCGGCCCGGCACAATCGGATGGCTTCCGCCAGCGTGTCGAATTCGTGACCACCGCGCAGATGTCTTACACGGCCTCACGACCTCCGCCGGCACGATGGTGCTGATCAATTCCATGCTGGGCGGCGTGCTCGCCCTCGTCGTCGTCCTCGTCGTCGGGGGACCGCTGGCAGCCGCATGCGCCCTCGGAATGCTGCCGGAGCTGGCGTTCGCCCTTCTCGGACACGGCCGGACTCTCGTGGCACTCGGGCGGCCTGGGGAAGCGCGGCCGGCCCTCGCGCGAGCTCGGGCGATACTGGGCGACCTCCAGGCCGGACTGGCCCTCCGCGAGGTCGACACGATGCTCGAAACGATGGACGCGCGGCCTGCCGAAGCGGCGGGCACCTGACGGAGGACGACCTCCGTCAGGGGGATGTGTGCGGCAGGTTCTCCAGCGGGATGGTGTCGCCGGTGATCACGTTGAGCAGCAGCGGGACAGGCCTCGGGGCGAAGCCGCTCTGGAACGTATCCGCGAGCCGCCCCGCCAGGAGGACCCAGTCGCCGACGGGGATCCGCAGCGACGCCACGCCCGGACCCGGCATGTCAGGGGAGCCGGCCGTCAGGAGGTCTCGCGACGTGCCACCGGTAAGCGCCACGGAGGCGAACGTGACCGCGCCCTCGCTAGCGCGCCAGGAGAGGAGCCGGCTCGCGTCCAACCCCTCGACCACCATCCCGTTCGCGGTGCCTTCGACCAGCACGCGGCGCGGTCCGCCGTCGAGCGGTTGCCTCGTGAGGCGGATGTCGTCTCCCTGCGCACACGTCGGCCCGCTCAGGGCGACGACACTGCCGTCCACCACGCCCAGCATCGCGCACGTCCGGTCGTCGATCAGCGCCAGCTCCCGGCTCGTGTCGGAGGCGGCGTCATGGATCAGGCGCACGCACGGGCCTTCCGTCGCCGCGCACCAGTCGATGACGAACACGCCGTCGTCGATCGCAAGACGGCCCTCGGCCACCAGGGCCCCGCTCGGGGTGGACAGGATGATCCGGTCGCCCGAGCCGTCCAGTCGAGCGCGATGCCATTCCGCGGTGAAGTCGGCGTTGTAGACCATGTAGTACAGCGAGCCGTGCGTGGCATCGACCCAGCTGAGTCCCAGGTTGTTGCCGGCGGCCAGTCGAGCGAGCGTCCGCACGGAGGTCGCGTTTACGAGGGACCACAGCTCAAGTCGCGTTCCGCCGCCCTCGTCCGGCAACCCGACCCCGACCACGTCTCCTCCCGCGACGCCCACGATGGCTCCGGGTGCATGGACGAGCGTCTGCTCATTCGATCCGAGCCTTCCAAAGGCCAGGGAGATCCCGTCCGACTCGGCGAACCTGACGTCCGCCAGGCCGTCGGGCAGCGGCGGCGCGGTCGGTCGCGTCGTGCTGACCGTGCCCTTCACCTCGCCACCGACGCTGACCCACGTCGCGCCGGCCGTGGTGATGCGGACATCGAGCAGAGGTCGGGTCACGGCCTGCTCGAACCGGGCCACGCCGGCTGGGTCGGCACAGGCGATGGCGTTGGGCGGACCGCCGTCGATCGACGCGGTGCTCGGCTCGCCGGCGCATTGGATGAGAACGGCGACCGTGCCCCCCTCTTCGGGAACCTCGACCTGCAGGGAGAGCTCGCCGACGACGAGTCTCGGAGTCGCCGCCAGCAGGGCGAACCACCCGTCCGCCGGCCGGATCGTCGGGAATGAGGGTCGCGTCGCCGTCCCGCGGAACTCGCCGACAGCGAAGCGCCACCGCACGCCCGGGGAGATCGTGAGCTCGACATCGGTCTGCAACCCGGCGGGATACTCGGCCGTCGCGACACCCAGGTGGTGGGTTGCGCCGTCGCAGCTCACCGGCAGCGTGGCGAGCCCGGTGCGCACCGGCGGGCTGGCGCCACCGCCGCTTGGCCCCGCCTGGATTCCTTGCGGGACGTAGATTCGGGCAATCACGCCGGCACCTCCCGTGCAGGACCCGGCAAGCATGAAGCCGCGCCCGGTCGGCAGCGTCCCGATCGTGACGACCTCGGTCCCACCAGCCGCCTCGCCGGAGCGCTCGATCACGGTGGCGGCGCTCGGGAACGCGTACAGGAGGTCGCCGGGCGACCGCGGATTGGCGACGTCCGGTCCGGTGAAGCGGAACGAGATCGCCGCACCGGCGACCAGGAAGAGAACGAGCGCGGCCGCGGCGCGCAAGGAGACCAGCGGGAACACGTGACGGAGGATCCGGATCGGCGGCCGGTCCTGCGGAACGGTCTCGATCGCAGCTCGAATGAAGCCGAGGGCATCGTCGGGCAGCTCGGAAGGCCCGGCTTCGATCCAGGTGTGGACGCGGCGCTCGAAGGTCGGTTCAGTCATGCCAGACGTTCCTCCGCCACGACGAGCGACGTTTCCTCAGCGAGTGCGAGACGCAGGGCTTCCGTGGCGTAGTGCAACCGGGAGCGGGCTGTGCCGGCGGGGATCCCGAGCGTCGCCGCGATCTCGATCAGCGGCAGGCCCACGTAGTGATGGAGCACAAAGACGGCTCGATGGTCGATCGACAGCCCACGGAATCCGCGCTCGAGTTCGTCGCGGTCGTGGATCGCCGACGTCGCCGGGACGGATCTCGAGCCGTCCACCTCCAGCAGCCGGACCGTCGCCGTCCAGCGCGTTCGCTTACGCGACTCGGCGTAGCAGGCGTGGACGAGGACCCGCTGCATCCAGGCCTCGAATCGATCCAGCTCGCGCAGCGTCGGGAGCTTCCGCCAGGCAGCGATGGCCGCTTCCTGGAATGCGTCCTGGGCAAGCTGGGGGTCACGGAGGATGCGGTAGGCCACGGCGTACAGCCGCCCGCCCTGGAGCCGCATCAGCTCCGCGAAGGCGTCGCGATCGCCGCGCTGTGCGGCGTCGACGAGGTGTTGATCCACCGATCCCTCCGAGGCGATCCTGATTCTCTCGCTCACCAACTATGAGAGCTGGAAGGCCGCCAGCGTTCACCGGCTTCTCCCGGAGCCGGCCTTTCCGACACCCCTGAACGTTTCGCGTCGGGCCGCTCTCGAATCTGGTGAGTGGCCGTGGAGCCACCGTCGCGCCCGACCAAGGAGGGAGTCTCGTGTTGAATGACAGGCCCACGAACCGTGCGAGGCTCTCGTCGACGCGGTCAGCGATCGGCATCGGGGCGGGCTTGGCTCTGCTCGCCGGACTCCTCACGCCCGGGCTGGCTGTCGCGACCCATATCGACCTCACATGGATGACCTCGGGGGTGGCGACATGGAACTGGGCGGGAGGCGCCGACGCCAGGACGGTCTCATCCACGTTCGACGCTTTCCAGATCGAGCCGGGCGACCCCGTGACCGTCTCCATCCACGGGATGGAGTACCACTACTTCGATCCGGGACCTGAGGGCTGCGACGACGGCAACCCGGCGGACAGCACCGTTCCTGTCGCGGAGCTCTTCCTCTTCAAGGTCGATGCCGGCGAGACGATCTTCGACTGGTTCGAGAGCCCGCAGACGGCCGAGCTGATCGTCCTCCCGGGGTCCGGCACACACCACACGTCGACCCACACTTGCATCAATCCCACCGCGCCACCGCGCAATGAGTTCGCGAGCGACATCCTCTTCACGTTCAGCAGCGCGGCGACCGCGGGGCTCGCGGCCGGGTGCTATCAGCCGTCGCCGTACAACCCGCACTTGAACATCACGCCCGCTCCGGTGGGATCCATCGCGGTTCTCAGCGTCGGCGGATTCGACTGCTCATTCTCGGATCCAGGCATCCTGACGGTGACCGCCGGGTACAGCTACTCCGGCGTCATGGCCGCCAACGCCGCTGGGCTGATCGGGACCGACTCGATCGCCGTGTCCGGCACGCCGGCCGGTCTGGCCCTCGTCAGCCACGTCTGTGTCTCGTCGACATGGTCCGCCACGGTCCAGATCCGGGTCGCGGCGACCCTCCGGTTCGGCTGGAACGAGACCCTCGCCCTGGGTCTTCCTGAGACCACGGCAGTGCTCGTCGGCAAGCCCGACAAGAAGGGCCAGTTCAAGGGCATGTACTCCGAGTCGGTGACCTGGCAGCGCTGCGTCGCGGGCACGAGCCGGAGTTTTCCCGCGTTGCCGATCGGAACGGGCCTGGCTCTCCTGCACACGAGCCCATTCACCGCAATCAGCCACTCGTCGACGGTCTGGGCGGTCCTCCTCGACGGTCGCACGATCGCGGTCCCACTGTCGCCCTCGAAGGCCAAGCCGGGCTCGATCAGCTGGTCGAAGTCGGCGACGGCGACACTCGACCTCCGGTGACTCGACGGCCAGGGCGCGGCGCGCGGTCGCGCCCTGGCCGTCGGGCGACGACGTCCCCGATCTGCGTAGAAAGAGGCGAGGGCGCGAAGGGGGAGGCTCCTGGCAGCCGACCTTGAACGGGTTCTCGCGGGGATCGATCTGGTCCTGGCCCGGTGAGCGTGTCGATCCAGCCGGCCGCGACGGGTCGCAACGCCCCTCCGCTACGTTACCGTTACCAGCGCACGATTCGAAACGTGCACTGCTGACAAGGAGAACCGACATGGCGCTCACCCTCGGAGTCCTGGCACTGGTGGAGGCAAAGCCCGGCAAGGAGGCCGACGTCGAAGCCTTCCTTCGCGGCGGCCAGGCGATCGTGGAGGAGGAGCCGGGGACTCGGGTCTGGTACGCCTTCCGCGTGAACGACTCGACCTTCGGGATCTTCGACGCCTTCGAGGACGAGGCCGCTCGCCAGGCCCACATGGCAGGTCGAATCCCGGCCGCGCTCGCCGAGGTTGGACCACAGGTCCTGGCCAAGGACCCCGACCTCCGGATGGTCGACGTCCTGGCGGTGAAGCAGGCTTGACCACTGGGCGAAGGCCCGGCTTGGATCACATGTGGGGCAGACCTAGAAGGCCCGGGACCGAGACGCCGTCGTCCAGCTTCTCCCACCAGATACCCTGGGTCGGCTCGAATCGCTCGAGCAACCGGCATCGGACGACCTGATCGAGGACTTGGCCGGCGACTGTGATGTAGTCGCCATCGATGCGCCGCTTGGCTGGCCGATCGCATTCACCGCTGCGCTCGTCGCGCACCGCGAGGGTCGCGCCTGGCCGGACGTGCCGACCGCCGAGCTGCGTCTACGCCGCACCGACCGGCTCCTCGGTGAGGAAGGGATCTGGCCGCTGTCAGTGTCGACCGACCGGATCGGCATCGTGGCCTTCCGGGCCGCCCGGCTCCTTCCGCGCCTTGGCCGAGGCGTCGCTCCCGCCCGCGACGGGTCCGACGGGGTGTTTGAGGTCTACCCGGCGGCCGCGCTCGTGCGTTGGCGGCTCCAGCATCAGAAGTACAAGCGGCTCGAGCCCGCGCACGAGACCGGTCGGCGGGACATCCTCCGCTGGCTGTCGGACACGTTCAAGATCGACCTCGTTGGCAAGGCAGAGCGGATCGCGGCAAGCTCGGATCTGCTCGACGCACTGATCTGCGCAGTCCTGGCACGCGAGGCCGCCGAAGGCCGAACCGAATCGATCCCGATCGACGACAGAGAGACCGCCCGGGTGGAAGGCTGGATTCACCTGCCAGCGCGCGAATCAGGGCTGTGGTCATCGGGCCGGACTTCCTGATCCGCATCCGCGACCAGGCCTCGACCGGCCCCGACGATCTCCTGACCCTCGTCCTCGAGGGCAGTGGCGAGGCGAAAAAGGAGAAGCAGGCCAAGGTCGACGTCGCCGAGCACCTCTGGACCGTGGCGGTCAATAACTGGGGCGGCCTCGGCCGTTGGGCATTCCTCGCGGTCACCGATCCGTGGGACGCGGAGCACCTGATCCGCGCGAAGTTCCTTGCGCCGTGGCCGACGGAGGCGCCGGTGAGATCAGATGCGGACGACCACCAGGCCCGGAACCGCACTGTAGTCGCGATCTTGGGTCACGAGCGGGACGCCGAGCGCGATCGCCGTGGCGGCGATCCACGAATCGTTGATGGGCACGCGCTTGCCCGTTCGGCCGAGCGCGACGAACAGGTGCGCCCAGGCCTCGGCAATGCGCTGGTCGATCGGGATCGGATCGAGCTCCAGGGCGGCGACGAGGCTTTGGAGGCGACGTTGACGAGCATCGGAGTCCGCCGCAGCCAGGACGCCCGCGCGAAGTTCGCCGATCGTGATCATCGAGACGGCGATCCGCTCGGGGACCCGGTCGCGGTCCATGGACCGACCGGATTCCCAAGCGACGAACACGCTCGTGTCGGCGATCGCGTCCGTCATTCGATCCGGATGTCGTCGGTGGTGTCGGGCATCATCGCCCGAAGCTCGTCGAGCAAGCCGGGATCCGCCTGGTGGCCCAGGACGTTGCGCAGGAACTCGTCGCGCGGCATCCAGCGCGGCTTGCGCCCGGGTGGAACCAGCTGGGCGACGGGCCGGCCGTCGACCGTGATCGTGATCGCCTCGCCGGCGGCCACGCGCTCGAGCAGCGCCCGGGTGTTGTTGCGCAGCTCGCGCGATGCGACTTCGGTCATGCGGGCGACTGTAGCACTTGTGCGACGGGCGGCCCACCGAGACGTTCCGGTCCTCATCGACCGTACGATAGGGACCCTCGGTTCACGCTCACTTACGCGTGGGACGCAACACCGGAAAGGTGGTCTGGACATGAGCGGGCCCATTGGCGCGGACAGGGATCGCGAATGAGGCAGATGGTCGCGGCGATCGCTGGGTGGTCGATCTTCGTTCTCGTCCTCCTCGTCTTCGATCCCGGCTTCGTGCAGACGCCAACGTGCATGCGGCTCGTCGGGCGATCCGCGGAATGCCAGGCGCTCGCGGATGCATGGAGTGACGCGGCGTGGCGCCAGCACACGCTCCCGCTCCTCGCTCTGATCGCCGCCGGCTACGTCGTGATCCTTCTCGTGGCGATTGCGGGCCGGCGCCGCCGAGCCAGGCGCCCGTCAAGCGCCGGGTAAGCGCATGCGTTCGCTGTGCTTGCCACCCAGCACCGCACGCGGGCAGTATGACGAGCCAACGCACGGCGCGAATGCAGGGCTCGACGCGGGTACACTCGGGCTTGATGAGGCGAACTGCCAGGCGGCCGACGACGCGGGAGGGGAGCGCGTGACCGAGCCCACCCTCACGCCCGCCGCGTTCGCCGCGAAGTGGAAGGGCGTCGAGACGACCGAGAAGGCGTCGTCGCAGTCGCACTTCATCGACCTCTGCCGGATGCTCGGCGAGCCGACGCCGCACGAAGCCGACCCGATCGGGAGCTTCTACGCGTTCGAGAAGCGGGTCGCCAAGGCCGGGGGAGGGGATGGCTTCGCCGACGTCTGGAAGCGCGACTTCTTCGCCTGGGAGTACAAGGGCAAGTA
>JANLYK010000397.1:0-1973 GCA_031365595.1 Chloroflexota bacterium
TGGACGGAGCGGAAATCGACCTTGGTGCCGTCCACCTCGTAGGCGCCACCGTCGCGGGTGTAGACGCCGACGAGGATCTTCATCAGCGTCGACTTCCCGGCCCCGTTGCCACCGGCAAGGGCGTGGATCTCGCCTTTGTGAAGGTCGAAGTCGACCTCCTTGAGGACGGGCACTCCGCCGAACGACTTCGTGATGCCGCGCATCGACACGGCGTAGGTCGCCGTGGCCGGGGGGGCCAGAGGGGCCGCCGGGACGCTCATTCTCACTCCCCTTTGCGGTTGGACCTGCCCGACCGGGTGGATCGGGCAGGTCCTGCTGACCGTGGTCCGAGCGACTGGTCCTACTGGCCGAGCTCGGCCGGCGGGTCCGCGTGGTAGACGTCCTTCCAGGCCTGGAGGACGTTGTCCTTCGAGACCGGCAGGGCGAACAGGGCGACGTACGGCGGGGCGGACTTGCCGAGCAGCCCGTAGGCGGCCAGCTTGGCTTCGGCGACACCTTGGTCGTACGGACGCTGGGCGCCGAGGCCCTGGATGAACTCGCCCTTCTTGAGGCTCAGCGCGCTGGTCAGGCTGAGATCCTGCGTGGTCACGATCAGGTCATTGCGTCCGGCCGACCTGGCCGCCGAGATGACACCCTCGGCCGGCTGGTCCCAGACAGCCCAGATGCCGTCGAGCGTCGGGTTCCGGGCCAGCATCGCAGAGGCGACCGTCTCGGCCCCACCGGCCAGATCCGCGCCCGCCGGGAAGCCCTGATCCTCGACCACCTGGATCCCGGGGTAGCAATCCTTGATCGTCGCGCGGAACGCATCGCGCCGCTGGTTGGTGACGAAGAAGTCGATGTCGAACCAGACGATCCCGATCTTGCCCTTGATCTCGCCGTTCTTGTTCTTGAGGGCCTTGGCCATGAGATGGGCCGAGGCGATCCCGTTGCCGTAGTTGTCAGCCGAGACCGTGCTCACGTAATCCGTTCCGGCCTTGAAGTTCGGGATGGCGTTGTCGGCGAAGACGAGCTTGGCGCCGGAATCGACGATCTTCTTATAGGCGGCGACCTCGTCGCCCGGGCTCCACGGGATCGACACGACGATACTCGGCTTCTGGACGAGGACCGTCTCGATATCGGCGACCTGCTTCTCGGTCTTGCCTTCACCGTTCGTGCTGGCGACGACCTTGATTCCGAGCTCGGTGAACGTCGTCGTCAGACCGTTGACCTGGGCCTTCGTCCAATCACCCTGGATGTGCATGACGATGGCGGCCGTGGCGTTCATTCCCTTGACCTTGGCGATCTCGTCAGGGGTCAGGGTGATCTCATTGGGATTGGTCGGCTTCTCGCCGAACGGCCCGGTCGCCGCGACGGTCGAGGCCAGGGTCGCCAGACCGGCGTCGGGATCGGCGCCGCACGTCGTGGTGCCACCGGCCGTCTGGGATCCGACCGGAGCGACGGAGGCAGGTTTCGCGGATCCGCTCGGAGAGCACGCCCCGATTGCGAGGGCCAGCACGCTGAGTCCGATGACCAGCCTCCGGAACCTCAGCCTGGGGGCCCGGGTCGTAGCGTTCTTGGACATCGTCGAGTTCTCCTCCTCTGGTTTGGCCCTTATGGCTGGAACCATCATACATTCGCTTGTCAAGAGCAAAAGTGTGCGTGTCGAGGACGATACGTCGAGAAGCGTCGATCGCGTGAGGTCAGGGCCGTACGGTAACAGGACCGCCGGTTCGCACGATCATAAGTCGCTCGGAGAGTCAGGAGTGCGCTGATGTCACCGATTCGGCGAGACCCGCCGGTGATCCAGCCTGCAACCAGGTCGCGATACGGGCACGCGAGAACAGCTCGTCCGCCACGACGCTCGCGGCGCCGATACGCCCGCCCCGATCGTCGAGGATCGACCTTGCGATCAAGAGGTCCCGGGTGGCCAGCGGGGCCGACCGCGCATACACCGTCTCGCGGATCGCCGCGATGAACGGATCGCCAAGACCGGT
>JANLYK010000401.1:0-1902 GCA_031365595.1 Chloroflexota bacterium
GTGATGTCGAAGCCTTTCGTGTCGCCGACCGACAGGCCGACGAGCTCGTCCTCGAAACCCGGGATCAGGCGGTCCTCACCGATGATCAGCGGCATCCGCTCGGCCGTGCCGCCGTCGAAGGCGACGCCGTCCCGGGTGCCCTCGTACTTGATGACCGCGTAGTCGCCCTTCTGCGCGCCGCGCTCCTCGACCGGGCTGAGCGACGCGTTCTGGTCGCGGAGCTCCTCGATCACCTTGTCGACCTTGGCCGCATCCGTCGTCTCGATCTCGGGCCGGAAGTTGAAGTCCTTGTAGTCGCCGAGCTGGACCTCGGGCCGGACCGGCACGATCGCCTTGAAGATGAGCGGCTTGCCCTCTTCCGCCTGGACGACCTCGACGTCGCCGTTGGCGAGGGGCAGGATCTCCTTCTCGATCAGCGCGTCGCGGTAGGCGGTCTGGATCAGCCGGTCGACGGCCTCCTCGAGGACCGCGCCGTGGCCGAGGACCGCCTCGAGCACGCCGCGCGGTGCCTTGCCGGGCCGGAAGCCGGGAACCTTGGTCCGGCGGGAGAGGGCCCGGGCGGCTTCGCCGAGGGCGGTCGCGAGGCGCTCGGCCGGGACCTCGACCTCGACGATGATCGTGCTCTTGGGAGCGGGGGTCGTGGTGATCTGCATTGCCCGCGAAGGATACCGGAACCCGGTCGGGGAGCCGTGGCACGGGGGCGGGCGGCGGGCGGCACGCCGCGGGCGGCGGGCGGCGGGCGGCGGGCGGTCGGAGGGCGGCAGGCGGCGGTCCGCGCGATCCGCCAGGGCCATTCACGTCCCAGCGCCTGTTCATCCGCCATACGCTCATGTGGCGCGCACTAGGTCGAGGCGGACTCGCTTCACACCGTTCCGGGTCCCGGTTGTTTGCCCTCGGCAGCTAATTCTCGAGGCCAGCACGCTCCAAGACGCTCTCGGCGATGCCTAAGGCGCGCCTCAATGGCGTATGGCGAAGATCGGCCCACGGCAAGGCGGCCGCGCGGGGCGCAGGGCCAATGCAGCGTGCCGCGTCCACGATCGTTCGACGGTGGGCCGAGGGCGTGCCACGGCAAGGCGAGCCCGAGCACCGGAGCGAGCGGGCTCGGATTCCCGTGAGCGAGGAGCGCAGGGCTCAACGCAGCCGTGGTGCGTCCACGGCCCACCGTGGTAGGCGAGAGAGGGGTCGAACCTCCACGTCGCTCACGCGACACCGGCTCCTAAGGCCGGCGCGTCTGCCATTCCGCCACTCGCCCGTGGCCGGAGTCTAGCGGGTGCCGATCGGCGCCCGATGACCTAGAGCCCGGCGTCCTCCGGGGCCCCCTTGCCCGCCGTCGCCGAAGCGGGAGCCTGGCGGCGCGCCTTGATCCGCTCGAGTTGCTCGGCGAAGCCCGGCCCGTTCGGGTCGAGCATGCGCTCAGCGAGCTGCTTGCCGCCGCGGATCGCGGCCGGCCGGATCGCCGCCAGCGCGAGCCCGCTGAGCCCGGCCACGATGCCTTCCTTCGCGCGCTCCTTCTTGCGCTCGTCGAGGTATTTCGCAAAATCGCGCTCGAGCGTTCCGCGGACCTTGCGGCCATCGGTCCCGAGCGACTTCAGCGCCTTCTCGACGTCCTTGGGCAGGAGCTCCGAGGGCAGTTCATCCTCCCTGCCGGTCACCGCCCGCTTTGCCCGGCGAAACAGGCGCTTCGGGCCGCCCAGCGCCAGGAACGCGCCACCGGCGGCGATTCCCGCAGCCTTGGCCGGATTGGCCTTGACCTTGGCGGGGATATCGACGGCGGCCCGGCCGGCGGCCTCGAGCCGGTCGACCTCGTTCTCGACGTCGGCGCGGGCCGCTACGACCCGGGCGTACGCGGCGTCGACCCGGGAACCCGGTTCCGTGCCCACTCGATCGTCTCCTTTGCCGTCT
>JANLYK010000412.1:0-1979 GCA_031365595.1 Chloroflexota bacterium
CCCGGTCTGGCGCGGCTGATCCGGTTCGCGGTCGGGTTTCCCCGTACCCCTCGCCAGCCTCGATCCCCAGGGTCGATCGGTGCGGATGCCGGACACTAGGTCCCGGGCTGGACGACGTCAACGGGGTTATCCACGAATGCATGCCCCGGGGGCGAACCTGTGGACAAGTCGCCGCGATCGACGCCCCCGTCCACCCCGGCGCGCGCTCGCATCGATCAGGCGGGGGTCGGCGATTCCGTCCGTGGCAACGGCAGCGCGCGCAGGCGCACGCCCGAGCTGCGGTGTACCGTCGGCCGAGCCCCGCCGAGGGCCTGCTCGCCGCCGAGCGCATCGCGTTCGGCGATGGCCCGTCGAACCGAACGCTCCTCGAGCTCGCGCTCCTCGGCGAGCAGGGCGTCGTGGAGCGCCGCCGCGACGATGTCCGGCGACGCACCCGCAGCGCCGGGCAGGACGAGGACGAACGCGGACCCGGACCCGAGGACCGACGCCACGTCGAGGTCGCCGTCCATGCGCCGGGCGAGATCGCGGGCGATCGGCAGGCCCAGGCCCGTCCCGGTGATTCGATCGTGGCCGGCCATTCGGTGGAATCGCTCGAAGATCAGGACCCGGTCGTCGGTCGGGATCCCGCCGCCGTCGTCGCGGATCGTGAGAATCGCTGTCTGGCCATCGATCCGGCCCTGGATCTCGACGTGGCCGTCGGCCGGCGTGAACTTCTGGGCATTCGCGGCGAGGTTGGTGAGGATCTGCTCGACCCGGCGCCGATCGCCCAGCGCGACGCGCAGGCGTGGCGGCAACGCGGTCGTCAGGTGAATGCCGCGCTCGATCGCGATCGGCAGGAGACCCGCCGCGACCTGCTGGCCGGCTTCGGCGACTGAGAACGGCTCGCGCTCGATCCCGAGCATGCCCGACTCCAGGCGGGACAGCTCGAGCAGGTCGCCGACGAGGTCGCCCATCGAGCCCACGATCGCCCGGCCGCGCTCGAGGAAGTCGCGCTCAACCGTCGGATCCGTCACCTGGCCGGCCAGGATCAGCTCGAGGTAGCCACGCAGGCCCGTCAGCGGCGTCCGGAGCTCGTGCGCGACGGTCGAGACGAACGTCGAACGCTCGGCGTCGCGGGCGCGCAGGGCGGCCAGCTCGCGCTCGGTGGCGAGCTGCTCGGTCACGAGGGCGAGTGCGACCGCGGCATGGCGGGCGAGGACCGGCGGCAGGCGCTCGGCGAGGCGCTCGGCCTCGGCAACACGGCGGAATTCGAAGCCGAGAACCACGTCACCGGCGCTCGGGATCGGAAGGATCGCGAAATGGCTTGCCGGGCGCTGCTCGGCCTCGCCGACGGAGGTGCCCGATTTGTCGGGACGGCCGACGGCAGCGCCGACGACGAACGAAATCGGGGCACGGCCGGCCGCCGCGCGGCGCGCCCTCGATCGAGGAGCGTTGGCGTCGAGCCAGGCCGCGAGGCGCTCGGCGGCGGCAGGATCCTCGCCCGGGTCGACGGCGACGGCCGCTCGGCGCTCGATCCCGTCGGCCACCCCGGCGGTCCGCCGCGCCCCGACGGTCCGGGCGAGCAGCCGGAGCAGGCCCGCGAGGCGCTCCTCGGGCTCGATGTCCGACGCCAGGACGTCGAGGGCGCGCGCGAGGAGGACCTTCTCCTCGTGGGCGGTCTCGTCGTCGGCGCGACGATGGGCGTGGCGCCGATCGACGAACGGTCGCGGTGGCGAGATGGTCGGCGGTCGGGCGGGTAGCCGGTCCGGACGCGGGTGGATCATGGACTTCCAGGGTGGATCGCGGTCGGGATGAACGAGTCGATCACGGGCGGATCGGCCTGACGATCGTCGCCCAACCGGACCGCCCCGGACATCCCCCAGCCGCCGATCCGAGCGTGACCGGAAGTACCGGGTTCGGCCCCTCCGGTCAGCTCGAGCGGCTGCCGCTCCGAACGGGCCGGCCGAGCGTTCGTCGGACGACGTCGATCACCTCGTCGA
>JANLYK010000543.1:0-2580 GCA_031365595.1 Chloroflexota bacterium
CTACTACTTTGCGCCCGAGACCCTCGCCGAGGCGCGGGCGAAACCGACGACCCGGGCCCAGGACATCGTCGCCCAGGTGCCTGACTACTGGCGCCACTACGAGGAGCAGTCGCGAGCCGACGACCCCACGCTCGACCCGGCCCGGTCGCGCGGCGGGATCCACGAGCTCGAGCTCGCGATCGACGTGATCGACGCGATCGTCAACGACCGAGCCACGGTCTGGCCGGTCAACGTTCCGAACCTGGGTGGTGCGCTGCCCGGCTTTCCTGATGACCTTGTGGTCGAAGTGCCGGCGGTCGTCCGGCGAGCCGGAATCGTTCCCCTCGCCCAGCCGCCGCTGCCGGCCACGGTCCGCGGCCTGATCGAGGCGCTCGGTGCGTACCAGGCGCTGACCGCCGAGGCGGCCTGGTCCGGGACACGGCGCGATGCGGTCGCGGCGCTGACCAGCCACCCGCTCGTCGGCTCATTGACCCTGGCCGAGACCCTGTACGACGAGATGGCCGCGGCCCATCGAGCACATCTCCCGGATCGGCTGCTGGAGTGACGCCCGGCCCGATTCTGCTCGGGGTCGACGGCGGGAACACGAAAACGGTCGCGGTCGTCGCCGCGGCCGACGGCACGATCCTGGGCGGAGCGCGAATCCTGCGGACGAGCGACATCTACGCGGTCGAGCCGGACGTCGCGGTCGCCATCCACCACGAGGTCGCCGACGCCGCGCTGGCATCGGCCGGGCTGCTTCGCGATACCCAGTCTGTCTCGGCCGCCTTCAGCCTCGCCGGAGCCGACTGGCCCGAGGACATCGCCCTGCTCGAGCGGAGCCTCCGCCCGCGCTGGCCTGGTGCGATCGTCGTCAACGACGCGATCGGCGCGCTCCGGGCGGCCGTTCCCGAGGGTCCCGGCGTCGTGGTCGTGTGCGGGACGGGTGCGGCGACCGGGGCCCGCGGTCCGGACGGCCGGACGTGGCACACCAGCTTCTGGCAGGAGCCGCAAGGCGGCCACGAGCTCGGCGTCCGGGCGCTCCGGGCGATCTACCGGGCCGACCTCGGGATCGACCCGCCGACGCTCCTGACCGAGCGGGTCCTGGCCGCGACGGGAGAACGGTCCGTGGAGTCCCTCCTCCATCTCGCGAGCGGCCGCGAGGTCGCCCAGCGGCTCGACCCCGCGGAGCTCGCCTGGATCGTGCTGGAGGCGGCCGACGCCCGGGACGCGGCTGCTGCCGCCATTGTCAGCCAGCAGGGGGTCGAGCTGGGTCGGACCGCGCTTGCCGCGGCCCGCCGGGTCGGCATCGAGCCTACGGACCCGTTCGGGCTGGCCCTGGCCGGTGGAGTGCTCCGCCACCCCGGCAGCGGACTGCGCGAGGCGATCGTCCGGACCGTGCTCGACGGCGCCCCTCGCGTCCAGCTGCTCGGTCCGCCTCCCGAGCCGGCCGCCGGCGCATTGCTGCTCGCCTTCGATGCCGCCCGGATTGCGGTGGACGGATCGGTCCTCGATCGAATCCGGTTCGGCCTCGAGTCGGTCGATCTCTTCGACACCCACCCGGCTCGCGCGTCATGAGCGGTGGTGCCCGCGGACCGATGCCTGGTCGCGACTAGCGGACCAGCCGCTCGAACAGGTGCTCGAGCTCGCCGGCCGGGTCGTCGCACAGCCCGGTGTGGACCTCCGACGGCTGGATTACGGTCGACGACGGCGCGACGAGCCAGTGGAAGCGCTCGCCCTGGACGAGCGCCGCGATCGGACCTGCATCGGCGTCGCCGCGGGCGATCCGCTCGATCACCGCGAGGTGCGTCTCGATCGTCGTCGGGTCCACGTCCGGGGCCAGGGCGCGCAACCGCTCGCGATCGAGCCCGACCTTCGCGGCCAGGTACCTGCGCGGCCGGCACAGCAGGATCACGCCCGCGTTCAGGCACTCGCCGCGCTCGACGCGCGGCATGACCCGGACGATCGCGTACTGGAACGGATGCGACGCCATCAGGCCGCCTCGGCCCGGAACCGCTCGACCGGCTCCACGAACGGCCGCGGAGCCTCGAGCCGCCGGCGGAGATACGCGACGTACGCCCGGCGCTGGGCGGCGGCATCGCCAATCACCGGGTCGGGGGCCAGCCAGTCGTCGGGCACCGCGGCGACGAGGGTCTCGAGGAGCGCGTCGGTCACGAGTGGCGTCAGGCGTTCATCAGCTGCGGCGATCGACGAGGCGAACGGGAGCAGGACGTGGTCGGCGAGGCGCTCGGCGTGGGGTCGCCGGGCGTGGGCGTCGGGATCGCGCCAGGTGTGGTGGATGTAGAAGGCGGCGCCGTGGTCGATCAGCCACGGCCGGCCGTGCCAGACGAGCAGGTTCGGGTTCTTCGGCGATCGATCGGGGTTCGTGACGAGCCCGTCGAGCCAGATCACCGCGGCTGCCCAGTCCGGGTCTGGCGTCGTGTCGACGACCGGGTTGAAGGTCATCGAGCCGGGCAGGAAGTCGAGCCCGATGTTCCGCCCGACCGACGAGACGAGCAGATCGCGGATCTCCTGGTGCGGTTCAGAGTCGCCGATCGCCGCGTCGAGATCGACCGCGACGAGATCCGGCACGAGGAGGCCGAG